>NZ_JBPOFP010000034.1:0-43129 GCF_051252315.1 Paraglaciecola sp.
GGCGTAAATAAATCTCCTTATATTTCTTATATTGGAATAAAGACTAAGTGTTCTCAAGCAGAGATTGGCGAATGTATGAACAAGGATTTTATTGAGCTAAGAAATTACATACAAGAACACCCAGACTTGAAAAGTGGGCAAGCATTTTCAATTTACCACCACTGGGATATTGTTAAGGGGTTAGTTGAATATACTGCTGCCATACCTGTATCGGATCCCCAAAATGTCGTATCTACGGGTTTTGTGCTTGGAGAAATTCCAGCTACAAAAACTTATACAATTAGACATATAGGGCCTTATGACTATGTGGGTAATGCTTGGAGTACCTTATACAACATGCAACAAAACAAAGAAATTAAATGTAACAAGCGTATTCATCCGTTCGAGGTTTACCTTAATGATCCTACAGACACCGCACCTGACAAACTCATTACTGAAGTTAACTTTCCATTAAAATAATTTACTTGTATAAAAATCAGACTAAAAATGATAATTTTAGCTATTAGATCAGATACCTAGCTACTTTTACATTAGGGGGGGGATTGGCTAATAATTCAGAAGAAAAATTTAATGATGACGAAGCCGTAATCAAGAAGTATAAATCCTTGATCAATAAGCTTATCCCTTTTCAGCAAGAAAACCGCTTATTAGAAGGGATCAATAAGTTTTCAAATGTATTGCCGAGTAAAATCAGAAATACCATTAAAGAGGAGGTTATCCGTCTTACAGCCCTAACCGACGCCTCAGCCGATAATTCAGAATTTGCGAAATTTCCAGTGGTGAAGTTTAAACACTTCGGCATTCCCATGTCATTGGATAAAATGGGTAAAGCAATACTCTTAAAAGAAACCAGTAGATTTGATGACCGCTATACCGTTGGTGTATTCGAAGCGGTCATGAATTCTGACCACTATCAATCTCATGTAAAACAAGAACAACAAAAGAAAATAACTAAAGCCTTCAAAGTTGAGTCTCAATCTTTTAAAGATATTGATTTTCAGGAAGATTTAGCTATTCGTCCAAATTTCACTGTGTATTGCTCTGAGTTTGAAAAAGGTAAAAACTGTCGGCTATCTGCCATATCTTTTAGTGGGATGACGGTTGAGACTAAACGCCAGCCCAATCTAAATGCTGAAGATACATCAAGAATGCTATTTACTTTGCCGCATGTTGCAATTTTAAATGAGGGTATAACAGAGATTGAATTTTCTATGTTGGATAGTAGCTTCAACAAAGATACTTCAGTGTTCGAAACTGAGTTTGTTTTCACTCCTGACATGCCCAAAAAACAACGGCAACGTTGGATGAATTACATTAAACATGTAATGAACCAGTTTCCCTTAGAAAGAGAATTAGAACTTGAACGGGCTTTACAAAACCTTGAACGAGATAGAATTTTTAGTAATAGTCCTTGGATTCCGGTTTTTTTAGGCGAAAAAGATGGCCATTTATCTCCTCTTTATGAATTAAGCACACCGAAAAATAAAGCATATAATGCACAATTTTCAGTAAGAGAGGATTTACCAACCGAACAAATATTCCAAAATCTCCTGAAAGAGCTGTCTGCATACCAAGAAACGTTTCTACTTATTGGCAGCATAGAAGGGAAAAACAACGATATTGACGTATCTATCACTCACAGGCAACTCGCAAAAACAGGCCTACTTAAACAGTTTATAGAGTTAGCCACACGATCTGATAAGTTACGCGTAATTCAATTTAGACTTAAGCGTATTGCCACTGAACATAAGCAAATTGCATTTGATATTCACGGACTGGCCCCTAGAGACAATCCCGAACTTGCCTCTCTTAGTCATGTTCTCTTCTGCAAAGACGTCACTGAGTGGGTAGGCAACCTTGAGGTGTCTAAGCCTGAACCGTTTAAACCATTTCCTCGTGGGATTATTAACACCCAAAAAAGCTGGCCTATTGAGATGGTCATGGAGTCAGCAGCTGATAGACGTGTTGAAACAAGATATAAAATGGATATACCGGCACAATGCAAAAGTGGAATATTTAGCCAAGCAGAAGCCACCTTAGATGACATGTCTATGAGTGGTTTAAAGTTAACTCTATCTGAACCCGCTAGTTTTACACTGGGTGATGAGATTAAAGTATCAATAAAACAATTAAAGTTACGTAATCAAAAGTATCAAGTCGTACATTATGATCAAAATAAAAAATTATTACGCCTAAAATTACCAGAAGAATTAATTAAGTCAGCTGGGGCACAAATACAGCAGTTATTTGATAATAATGCAAAATACTTTCTTTCACGAGATATCAGCCTACAACAAGGAAGTGTACACAGCTACTTATGGGAGCTAAGTATTCGTAATTTACCTTGTGCTTCTATTCTAGTTACCAACAATAGATTTACCATTGATAGGCTTAAAACAATCTATCATGAAGAAGATTGTTTTGATCTCAAACCCTTTTCCACTCTGGGTAACGAAGTTCCATTACATGGCTTTTTTGCAGACAAAGAAGCCACCGGGCCTAAATCAAGTCTACTTGACAAAATGCTACGCAATAAACAACGAGATGCGCACATAGTGCACGTAGTTAGAACAAACAACCAACGTATTATTTATGTAGACCAAAATGACTTCTTATTTGGCAAAGTTCGAAATCAAATAAGTCAGCATGTAGCAAAAAGTGCTGTGGAAGCCTGCGTCTCACATATTAGTGCCATGCGTTGCAACGATAAGCCAATTCCACTTAACAAAAAGCGCTTAGCGGAATTATCGAAAATTGATATTAACGCGTATAAGCAGCTGCAAAGTATGCAAAAAGGTTATACCCACGTGGTTTATCTGACTAATGTCTCAACGTTTCATAATGCTTTACTCAAATTTGGGATTTACCCAACCGAACCAGAGCAGTCTGAATAAGCTTCTCATTTAACAAACTTACTGGACTAGGGTTAAGCACCGACAAATTCAAACCTAGCTTGGTACTCCCCATTAACCATTACTTGTTCGGTAAACATACTTAAAGGCCTTACCCATAAACCTTGCTCGCCATACAAAGGGCTATATACCACTAATTCTGATTCATCTTCAGAATGACGTGCAACGCCTAATACTTCGTAGTCATTACCTTTGTAATGTCTATATTTTCCTATCTTTAAAGACATTGAATTTTCCTATGTGAATGATTGTTCTTTATTTAATTTGTACTTTTGCCAGAATATAATACCAATCTGCAATAAAATGATACTAAAGCTAGTCAGCAATAATCCATGCCAGTGAATCAGATTAAGAATGACTCCCGCACTTAAGGAAGCAAATGCTTGGAACCCAAAAACTAGAAACTCATTTAGTCCCTGAACCTTGAATTTTTCCTGTGGTTGATATGAATCCGATAACAATATGGTTCCACCTAAAAATAAAAAATTCCATCCTATCCCCAACAACACTAGTGATAACCAATAATTAACAAATTGGCCACCTGATAGAGCGATAAAAATCGTCGCTACATAAGCGGTCAACCCCAAGTAAATAACTCTATTTACGCCAATCCGACTAATGAGCCAACCACTAAATAATGAAGGGAAAAACATTGCGAAGATATGACTTTGAATAACCCACTTCGTATCTTCTAATGAATGTGACTCTATTACGTGCATATGTACAGGCGTAGCAGTCATAATAAAACTCATTAAAGCATAACCCACTACTGAAGCTGATACTGCCAGGATGAAACTAGGTTGTTGTACAATTTTTGCTAAATCGCGACCTGTATTACTTTCTTGCTGCTTTATAATATGAGTATTTTTAACTAAAACTAATAACAGACTGCTCGTAAAAAGTACAAACGCCATCAGGTAAAAAGCTCCTACAAAATTTACAGTATGAAATTTATTTCCAATTAGAACCAATTCTGGACCTAGAATCGCGGCGACAAGTCCGCCTAACATTACAGTTGAAGCAGCTTTTGGGGCAAGCTTAGGGCTAACCGATTCCATTGCAGCAAACCGAACCTGTTGCACACAGGCCATCACCATTCCCAACATAAAGGAACCAAACATCAAACCGTTAAAACTTTGTTTATCTACAAAACTCGCAATAAACAAACTATCTACCGCTCCCAACCCCACGGCAAAAATGAGCACGGGTTTACGGCCAAAGTACTGCATTAAACGTGTAGCAGGCAAAACACCAATGGCGGTACCTACAATCATCATAGCTAATGGCATAGTGGCTAATTTGGGATCAGGGGCTAAAAGTGCACCCAATACTCCACCTGCTAAAATAAACATAGTTGCGGCACTCATAGCCAGGGATTGTATTAGTGTTAACAACCAGATATTGGCAGGCATTTAATCAACTTATCTGTATAAAAAGAATGTACCTACTATAACTAAAAGCGGCGCAAATTAAGTGCCAAATTAACCTTATTAACAGACATGACTTAAAATGAAAAATTAAGCTGCTGGTGAGTTTCTCTATTAAGCAAGCCCACATGCAACCCCACTAAACGAATTCCTCTACTTGCCTGCCTAGTTAGGCCTTCATTTAACAACTCAAAAAAGTAAGCTTTGTCTAATTTTTGAAACTTATGCTCCACAGTCGTTTGCTGAAAGTCTGCAAATTTCAATTTAATACCTTGGCTTTGAATTATTAGATCGGGGCTGACGCTCTCTAATCTTTGTTTCAGTTTTGGATACAGAGCTTCTATCATTGCTTCGCAATCCTTAGCACTATAGATATCATCGGCCATTGTGCGCTCTACACCAACAGATTTACGTTGCCTAGAAAGGGATAACTCTCGAGTATCTTCACCATGGGCACGAGACCAAATAATGGGGCCAAATTTACCAAATCGTTTAACCAGCGCTTCAAATGGAAACTCTCGAACGTCGTTACAGGTATATAATCCCATGTCGTTCAGCTTAGACAATGTCACCTTGCCTACCCCTGGAATTTTCCCCAATGGTAACTGCTTAACAAAACCGTCGAGTTTGTCAGGAGTAATCACACAAATACCATTTGGTTTATTTTCGTCACTGGCTATTTTTGCCACAAACTTACAAGGCGCAACCCCAGCAGAAGCGGTTAATTGGGTTTCATTAAATATGGCTTGGCGAATGTCTTCGGCGATCAGGGTAGCGCTGCCTGCAAACAGCTCACACTCGGTAACATCAAGATATGCTTCATCTAATGAAAGGGGTTCTATTTTATCTGTGTAGCGATGAAAGATTTCACGAATTTGAGCTGAGATTTTGCTATACAAATCCATTCGACCTGGCGCTAAAACCAAATCAGGACATAACTTTAAAGCATGTGCAGTGGCCATAGCCGAACGTACACCAAATTTCCTTGCTAGATAATTACAGGTTGAAATAACCCCTCTTCGGTCACTGCTCCCACCAATTGCTAGAGGTACATTACGATAATCCGGATTATCACGCATTTCCACAGCAGCATAATAACAATCCATATCTATATGGATAATTTTACGAGCCATATTTGGCACCCACAACACTGTACAAAAAAACAGTATCGTAGCAAAAGAAAAAATAGATTACTACTAAATAATCGCTACAACATGCTCTCCAATTAAAAGACCAATCAATTATTCCAAATATGGAAAAGTAATTCATAAATATAACACTAATTTTGCAATAAGAACTACTTTAAGATTTTCTGCCATGAAGATTTAACTAACACTTAGGAGCATACAATGAAAAAAATTCTGGTTATTACATTTTCCAGCTTACTTTCACTAATGAGTTACCTCACCCACGCAGGAAATAAAAACATGAATATTGAAGAAGTATTGAGCACTTACGAACAAGCATTAAATGCTTCCGATACCAGTCAAATTATGCAGTTATATAGTAAAAGTCCTGTATTTATGCCGCAACATGCCCCTGCTCAAGAAGGCCGAACAGCGATTGAGGGGGCTTACAATTATGTATTTAGTAATATTAAGTTAAACGTAAAATTCACCACTTATGAAATAGAAGTGTTAGGGGATACAGCCTGGGCCCGCACAAGCTCAGCAGGTAAAACCAAAGTATTAGCTAATAACGCCATAATTGAAGAAGGTAATAATGAGTTATTTGTGTTCAAAATGGAGAACGGCGAATGGAAAATTCATCGTTACTTATTTGCAACAACCACTCCAGCTAAATAAATATAAAAATGGAAAATAGTAAATGAAAGCAATAGTAATAAACGAGGCAGGTGGACCTAGCAATCTAACCCTCCAGAATATAGCAGAGCCTACCGCAACAGAAGGAAGTGTTAAAATAAGAGTCAAGGCTTTTGGCTTAAATAGGGTTGAAAGTTATTTTAGAAGCGGCCTATACGGAACCCTTTCTGAGCCGAGGATTCCAGGAATAGAAGCGGTGGGAGAAATAGTCATAGATAGCAGCGGTACATTCGCTGAAGGACAAAAAGTGTTCACCGCTATGGGAGGCCTAATGATGGCCCGTGATGGTAGTTACGCAGAATATGTCACAGCGCCATTAAGCCATGTACAAGCGGTTGATGCTGACATTAGCTGGCAAGACCTAGCAACCTTACCAGAAGCTTACCTAACGGTTTGGGGATCATTAAGTAAAACATTGCAACTAAAAGCGGGAGAAACACTACTAGTTCGTGGTGGTACTTCGTCTATAGGTTTAGCTGCCATTACATATGCAAAATTCCTTGGTGCACAAGTATTTGCTACCACTAGGCAAAAGGCAAACAAACAACGCTTATTCGATATAGGCGCAGATAAGGTATTTGTCGACGATGGCCAAATTACGCAGCAAGTGCGAGCAGAAAAACCAGAAGGGGTTGATAAGGTAATTGAAGTAGTGGGCGCCTCTACACTTATAGACTCATTAAAAACCGTTCGCCACTGGGGTGAGGTAAACGTGGTTGGATTATTAGGCGGAGCGCCTGTTTTGGAAAGCTTTGGTCTAATGTCAGACTTGCCAAATACGGTTAAGCTGAGTTTTTTCTCGACCGGTTTGTTAGGTTCAGAACATATGCCATTTTCTGAATCCCCCATCAATGAATTAGCTCACAAACTGGTAAAAGGAGAATTACCATCACTGCTGAGTAAATCATTTGATTTCGAAGACATTCAAGCTGCCCATGAATTTATGGAAAGCAATAAAGGTCTAGGTAAATTGGTCGTCACACTTTAATAGAGCAGGAAATATACAACGTGAATTATTTACATTTGATTGCAAGAATTTTACTGGCTTTAATATTTGTGTTATCCGGTTTAGATAAAATTAGCAACTTTGAAGCGACGCAAGGATATATGAGCGCAATGGGCGTACCTTCATTCCTATTAGTACCTACCATTCTCTTAGAAGTAGTAGGCGGATTAGCTATTATTATTGGCTTTAAAACGCAATTAGTGGCTGCAGCCATGACGTTTTTTTGCATAATTAGCGCAGTGCTATTTCATAATAACTTAGCCGACCAAATGCAGTTCATCATGTTCATGAAAAACATTTCTATGGCCGGTGGTTTTTTATTATTAGTTGCTTCATCTAAAACAATGCTATCTATCGATAACTTGCTAGCGAATAAAAAATAGATCAAACCTTTCATAGTAAGCAGTTAACTAGAAGTAGTTAACTGCATTTTTCACACAAAAATCAATGTAAACTTTGGATATTTTTGATATTTGTTTACGGGACGGATAAACCAAGTTTATACGATACAAAGGCATAGGAAAGTCTGGCAACACTTCTATTAACTGTCCATTATCTAACCAATGTTTGGCCAAAAATGGTGGTAGCTCTGTGATAGCTTTGTGATTCAGCGCAATATTACGCATGTGTAAATAGTCGTTCGCCCGAGTATTAGTTTTTAAACTAACTTTATTATTGCCAAGAACCCAATTTATATTATTCTGCTTTTTGTACCAAGAAACGCAAGGAAAATTTATTAAGTCTGAGGGAGTTTTGGGACTACCAAATTTTTCAATGTATACAGCAGAAGCGACAAGCTTATGACGATATTGGTGGACCTCCCTAGCAATAGCTGACAAGTTGTCCACTTCCCCCACCCTAAGGGCGACATCCACTCCATCTTCAATAAAAGAGATTTTCCTTTCACTAACAAACACCTCAACCTCAACATTTTTGTATCGAGTCTGAAAATCTCTCAGTAAGTCCCACCAAGGTTCAAAGTGAGGTGGTGCAGACAACCTCAGTACACCACTAACTTCAGTTTCTCTATGCTCTAAAGCAAGCTTACCTGCTTCAAATTCATCAATACCTCGACTGGCGTATTCAAATAAAAGTACACCAGAATCAGTCATCCTTAACTTACGAGTAGAACGTTCTAATAACCTTAAGTTAAGGCTTTTCTCCAGTTCACTAATACGCCGACTAACCGTGGCGACGGGTACATTTGTTTCTTGGGCAGCAGCAGTAAAACTACCTTTTTGAACCACTTTTACAAATAAATTGAGAGAATTTAAATTCATCACTGTTGTTAACACCGACCCATATAAAGTTTAAAGAATTTGGTTTTGTTTCCATTCTTTAAGCTTTTGCTCTCTAGCTAGCTCTTTTTCCAACCGGGCTTTCTTTCGATCACATGGCTCTGGGCAATCACAGGCTTTATCAACACCTAAAGCACCTAGTCCACCACAGCTTCCGGCAATAGATTTTTTCTGAAATATGTATCCAATCGCCATGGCAGCCACCACAACTAAGAAAAAAACAAACGCCAAAATAAAAGTACTCAAACTAATTTCCCCCCATATACTGACTATTCATGAATAGTCACAATCTTTTCAAACTTAGGGCTAGTATACTCATTAAACCCTTCCTTTTCTTTGCTAATCAATAGAACGGCCAAATCGTGCTTTTCTGACAACTCAATTGCTTTTTCTTTACCCATTACATTCAACGCGGTTGCCAAGCCATCTGCGGTCATAGAAGAGGGATGAATAACGGTCACAGACACTAGGTTATGCTTAATAGGGTATCCGGTTTCTGGGTTAATTAAATGAGAGTAACGTACGCCATCTTCTTCATAATAGTTACGATAGTCACCGGATGTAGCTACAGCATTATTGCCAACACTGATAATTTTTTGAATGCTACGAGAATAGCTTTCAGGTTTTTCTATGGCAATGGCCCAAGGCTTACCAGATAGTTTCTTACCAGAAACTCGCATTTCTCCACCCACTTCTACTAAAAAATTATGAATATCATAAGATATCAGTATGTCAGCTAACCTATCTACGCCATACCCTTTGGCTATTGTCGACAAGTCCACATATAAGTATGGCTGTAATTTAGTCGCGCTGGATGATTGTAAGCTAAATTTATCCAGCCCTATTTTAGATTTGATATCAGCAATCAGCTCTGGAGTCGGAATTTTTTCAGGTTTGTTTTGTGGACCAAATCCCCAAACGTTAACCAAAGGTCCAACAGTTACGTCTAAGACCCCATCACTCATTTCACCAAGACGTTTTGCTTCTTTCATCACAAATAAGGTTTCTGATGATAACAAAAACGGTTCTGAACTCTGCCATTTATTGAAACGGCTCAATTCTGAATCTGGAATATAGGTGGACATAAGTTGATTGATAGCCACTAATTCAGCATCTAGCTGAAGTTTTAACTCTTTAGCTGTAACCGCTGCAGAAGGAGCATATTTAACATTGTAAACCGTTCCCATTGTTGGGCCGGTAAGATGAACTTCCGAAGCTTGTTTTGAACAAGCAAACAACACACATAAAAAAACCGCACATAACATAGCGGGTTTAAAACGAGATAATATAAATTTCATAACTTTAATAAATCCAAAAGAAAAGGGGCATTAAGCCCCTTTAAAATTTTTAACGCTCGAAGGCTTTATTATCCGCCGAAATCATCCAACATGATGTTTTCGTCTTCAACGCCAAGCTCTTTCAGCATATTGATTACTGCAGCATTCATCATAGGAGGACCACACATATAGAACTCACAATCTTCTGGAGCTGGGTGATCTTTCAGATAATTTTCTAACAATACGTTATGAATAAACCCTGTATCACCTTCCCAGTTATCTTCTGGTTGCGGATCCGACAAGGCAACATGCCAAGTAAAGTTGTCATTCTCTTTTTGTAACATGTCGAAGTCTTCAACATAAAACATTTCGCGAAGTGAACGAGCACCGTACCAGAATGTCATCTTACGAGTAGACTTAATTCGACGTAGTTGGTCAAAGATGTGTGAACGCATTGGCGCCATACCTGCACCACCACCAACAAATACCATTTCTGCATCAGTTTCTTTAGCAAAGAACTCACCGAAAGGGCCAGAGATAGTTGCTTTGTCACCTTCTTTAAGGCTCCAAATATACGATGACATTTTACCAGCAGGTAAAGACAAGTTGTTTGGCGGCGGCGAAGCTACACGCACGTTCAACATAATGATGCCTTCTTCTTCTGGGTAGTTAGCCATTGAATATGCACGAATTGTTTCGTCGTCCACTTTTGATTCAATATTAAAGAAGCCAAAACGCTCCCAATCACCACGGTATTCTTCAGGAACATCGAAATCTTTGTATTTAACATGATGAGGTGGAGCTTCGATTTGAATATAACCACCGGCACGGAAAGGTACACTTTCACCGTTAGGAATACGTAAAACAAGCTCTTTGATGAAAGTAGCTTTGTTATCGTTAGAAATAACTTCACATTCCCACTTTTTAACACCGAAGATTTCTTCTTCTAACTCAATGTTCATGTCTTGTTTAATTGCAACTTGGCAAGATAAACGACAACCATGTTTGGCTTCTTTTTTACTGATGTGATCTAACTCAGTAGGTAATAGCTCTCCACCACCTTCTTTGATATCAACACGACACTGGCCACAAGTTCCGCCACCACCACAAGCTGAAGAAACAAATATACCCGCGTTAGCTAACGCACCTAATAGTTTGTCGCCCGGTTGTGCAGTAATTGAGTCTTGGCTACCATCATTAATGGTGATAGTCACTTCACCATCTGGTACTAATTTAGATTTAGCAAACATGATGATAAACACTAACGCTAATACGATAGTGATAAACATGCCTACGCCGAGATAAATTTCATTTGAATTCATTAAAATACTCCCAGACCGCTTAAAGCGACACGCCAGTAAATGATTGGAAACCCAGAGCCATCAAACCTGCGATCATAAATACCGATCCCAAACCTCTGATACCCTCTGGCATGTCAGCATATTTCAGCTTTTCACGAACAGCAGCAAGTAAAGTAATGGCTATTGCCCACCCTAACCCACTACCGATACCGTAAACAATACTCTCGGTAAAGTTGTACTCACGTTGCACCGCAAATGCCACCCCACCAAAAATCGCACAGTTTACAGTGATTAGCGGCAAGAAAACGCCTAGTGCGTTATACAGTGCAGGGAAAAACTTATCCAAGGTCATTTCTAGAATTTGTACTAACGCAGCGATGACACCAATGAAGGTTAAAAAGCTCAAAAAGCTTAAATCTGCGTTAGGAAAACCAGCCCAAGCAAGTGCACCAGGAGCAAGGATATTGACAAAGATAATTTGGTTAACAGGTACTGAAATACCTAACACCACAATTACCGCCACACCTAAACCCATGGATGTTTTAACTTTCTTAGACACAGCTAAGAAAGTACACATGCCTAAGAATAATGAAAGCGCCATGTTTTCAATGAAAACAGACTTAATAAAAATACTTAAATAATGTTCCATGAATTACTCCTTCGGCTCAACTTGTGCTGGGCGAATTGTACGTATCGCCCAAATCAATCCACCAATAAGGAAGAATGAACTGAAAGGTAAAATCAGAAGACCATTACCTTGATACCAACCACCATTTTGAACTAATTCAAATACAGGGAAGCCTAAAATAGTGCCGAAACCAAATAACTCTTTAATAGTACCGATCACGACCAATACCATTGAATAACCTAAGCCATTACCGATACCGTCCAAAAAGGACATGAAAGGTGGACTTTTCATGGCATAAGCTTCTGCACGGCCCATAACAATACAGTTAGTAATGATAAGTCCTACGAATACCGAAAGCTGTTTGGATATTTCGTATGAATAAGCTTTAAGGATTTGGTCAACTACGATTACTAACGACGCAATAATCGTCATTTGAATAATAATCCTTACACTTGATGGAATCTGTGTACGGATTAATGAGATAAATAAATTTGAGAATGCACATACAGCCGTTAATGCCAATGACATAACAAGTGCAGTTTCTAATTTAGTCGTGATAGCGAGTGCTGAACACACGCCAAGTATTTGCAAAGCAATTGGGTTATTGTCCAGAACCGGTCCTAACAATACCTTTTTCATTTCTTTTACGTCAGCCATTGTATGAACCCCTTACGATTTCCAAGTCTGATTTTTCAAGTAAGGGCCGTAGCCATTCTTACCTAACCAATAAGACAAAGTATTCTGAACACCATTACTAGTTAGCGTAGCACCGGATAAAGCATCAACTGCATATGGATCAGATGGATTTGCATTCTTCTTAACTTGAATAGCGACTTCACCTTGATCAAACAATTGTTTGTCATTCCATTTAGCTTTCCAGCTTGGGTTTTGCACTTCGCCACCTAACCCAGGAGTTTCTTTGTGTTGATAATAAATCAATTCACGAACTGTATTGCCATCAGCATCAATCGCTAAGAATCCATACATTAAATCCCAAAGACCACTGCCATGTACTGGTAAAATGATACGCGAAACGTTTCCAGCATCATCTTTTACAATATAGATACTAGCGATACTTGCACGTTGTTGAAATCCAACATTGCTTCCAGTTACCTTGACTGTGTATGCAGGCTGTTTTGCAGCTTTGTACATGTCGTAGTTATCAGCTGGCTTTTCTACATATTGACCAGTCGCTAAATCGATGAACTTCTCTTCTATATATTTGTTGAAGGTGCCCGCGATGTCGCCGGCAGCTACAGCACTCAAACCGGCCGCTTCAACTATATTAGATTGTTTATCTAAAGCTGCGTTTGTCTCTTGCATAGAACGCAAACCAACAGCGGCACTAGATACAATAATTGAACATACTAAACATACGGCAACTACTACACCTACTGTTTTACCTAGTGTTTCTTTATTAGCCGACACGAGCATTCCTCCGTTTAATATTGCTTTGAGCAACAAAATAGTCAAACAAAGGTGCCCATAAGTTAGCGAACAAAATTGCCAACATCATACCCTCTGGGAATGCAGGGTTAATTACACGCACCATGACACACATGACACCAATCATTATGCCGTAAGCCCACTTACCTTGATTTGTAAATGAAGCAGAAACTGGATCCGTTGCCATAAAGAACATACCAAAGGCAAATCCGCCGGTCACTAAATGCCAATACCATGGCATAGCAAACATTGCATTAGTATCGCTGCCAACTAGGTTTAATAATGTACTTAACGCAGCACCACCTAATAAAACACCTAGAACAATTCGCCAGGAAGCAATTCGCATATAGATTAAGAATAACCCACCAAGTGCAATCGCAAGAGTAGACACTTCACCTACCGAACCTTGGATGTTACCGAAGAAAGCGTTCCACCAATCAGCGTTCAAACTCCAATCAGTGATGCTTCCAGATGCAGCTTGACTCAATGCTGTTGCACCAGAATAACCATCTGCAGCTACCCATATGGCGTCACCCGAAATTTGCGCAGGATAAGCAAAGTACAAAAATGCTCGGCCTGATAAGGCTGGGTTTAAGAAGTTACGGCCAGTACCACCAAATATTTCTTTAGCGATAACCACACCAAAAGTAATACCTAATGCAGCTTGCCATAATGGAATAGTGGCAGGCAGTGTAAGGGCGAATAATACTGAAGTTACAAAGAAACCTTCGTTAATTTCATGTTTACGTACGGAAGCAAATAATACTTCCCAGAATCCACCTACAGCAAACACTGTTGCATAAATAGGTACGTAGAAACATGCTCCGTAGAACATCAATCCTAGCCATCCTGTATCGGCGTTTAACGAACCACCTAAGGCGTCGAATAAACCAGCTTGCCAAAACGCAGTGACGGTATCGGCCCATACAGCTCCACCAACAATTGCACCTTGAGCTTGTACGCCTACATTGTACATGCCATAGAACATAGCTGGGAATGTTGCCATCCAAACCATGATCATAATACGTTTTAAATCGATACTATCTTTTACGTGAGTAGTCGATTTATTAACGGTTCCAGGGGTATAAAAAATTGTCGCCGCTGCTTCATACAAGGCATACCATTTTTCATACTTACCACCCGCTTCAAAATCGGGTTCAATTTTTTCTAAAAATGCTTTTAAGCCCATGATTAACCCTCTTTCTCAATCTGGTCTAAACATTCACGCAAGACTGGACCATAGTTATATTTACCAGGGCAAACATACGTACATAAAGCCAAATCTTCTTCGTCTAGTTCCAAGCAACCTAAACTTTGCGCACCGTCACTATCACCAGAAAGTAAATCTCTAAGTAATAGGGTTGGCAAAATATCTAATGGCATAATGCGCTCATAGTTGCCGATTGGCACCATTGAACGGTCTGAACCATTAGTGGTAGTTGTCATACTGAACAGTTTCTTAGGACTCAAATGCCCTAGATAAGCTCGAGTAATGGAATGTTGGTTTACACCAGGTTTAATCCAACCAAATAGTTCTTTTTCGCGGCCTTCGCGTAAAACTGAAACTTGATTGTGGAAACGCCCCAAATAACCATGAACGCCCTGTGCATTGGTACCTTGTAATACCGAACCAGATAACACACGTAAATCACCGTCATTCACTTCATTTGCAGTCAACTCGGCAAGATCAGCACCTAACAAAGTGCGAATCAAACGAGGATTTTTCACCTCTGGGCCACCAAGAGCAACAACCTTACGATTGTCTAACTCACCGGTAGTAAACAAACTACCAATAGCTAAAACATCTTGATATCCAACATGCCAAACAATTTTGTTTGCTCCAGCTGAATCTAAGAAGTGAATATGAGTTCCAACTAGGCCTGCTGGATGACATCCAGCAAATTCGTTCACCTCAACGGTAGCACTTCCAGTTGCAATATCAGCTCCTGGTGCTTTGTTAACGTAAACTTTACCATCCGTCAAACGACTCAGAACTTGTAAGCCATTAGCAAAATCCTCGTTACGTTCAGCAATCACTACTTGAGGATCTGCCGCCAATGGATTGGTATCCATTACGCTTACAAAAATTGAACTTGGTTTGGAATCTAACGCTGGAGCTTTACTATATGGACGCGTTCTAATCGCCGTCCACATACCAGAATTAACTAAATTTTCTTGAACTTTAGCAGCATCCAATGAAGCTAGTTCAGCACTGCTAAATTTAGCAAATACTTCACTTTCTTCACCATCAAGTTGAATAACAACCGATTGCAAAACACGTTTTGCACCACGGTTAACTTCAACTACATTACCCGCAGCAGGAGCAGTAAACGTAACACCAGGATTCTTTTTATCTACAAAAAGAACTTGGCCTTTCTTTACCTTGTCTCCAACTTGGACATGCATGGTCGGACGCATACCGACATATTCTTCACCCAAAACAGCCACTCTAGTGACAGAGTTTCCATCTTGAATACTTTGTTGTGGTGATCCCTTTATGGGAAGATCTAACCCTTTCGTGATTTTTATCATACGCAATAGCACTACTCTAAATTAATACACAGCACCATTAGGCTCTTTAAGATGTTTTTAATGTTTCCATTTAAAAACCTAATGGTGATGAGTATTTTATGCCCGTTTAAGCTTGTTTAAATTTATCCGCTGCAACAACTTGCGGCATTTATGAAATGCCTTAAGCCCTATTTTAAATGTGTGTTAAACCTAATTAGCCACACATAATCAATTTTGCTTGAGCTTAGCCTCGGAATTTTAGCATTAACCGCCCCCGATCTTCCACGCAAATTATTGTTTAAACACCTTTTTTGTAAGGTTTTTAGATATTTTTCTACAAAAACCCCTTAGAAAGGTAGACTAATTTTCGAAAATAAAAAAACCGCCTTAAAAGGCGGTTTATTTTTAATCAACTTTTAAACGGGTTTACCAATCAGCCAAAGTATCTAAATCAGCTTCATAATCCACACCAGACACATCAAAACCAAATAACTTCAAAAATTCATGATGATAACCAGCATAATCACTTAGCTCATGGAAATTTTCTTGCGACACTTGATCCCACAAGGCTTTAATTTTAGCCTGAGTTGCATCGTTAGTTTCTTTACCATTCATGTACAAACGGCCATGTTCATCAACCGTAGGTTGTCCTTGATTTAATTTTTCATTAAACAAGTCATAAATTTGCTCAATACATCCTTGATGTGTGCCTTCTTCCTTCATCACTTTATATATAAGTGAAATATACAAAGGCATAACAGGAATAGCCGAACTAGCTTGAGTAACCAAGGCTTTTAGCGAAGATACGTAAGCCTGAACATTTTTACTGGCTTTTGTTTTAACGATTGCCGCTGCAGCTCGATCTAAATCTTCCTTTGCTTTACCGATAGTCGCTTGTCCATATATTGGCCAAGTTAACTCTTTGCCTACATAGGTATACGCTGTGGTTTTACAGTTATCCGCAAGCAAATCAGCTTGGTCAAGGGCTTCTAACCATAATTCCCAATCTTCGCCACCCATTACTTTAATCGTATTTTGAATTTCTTCTTCGTTAGCTGGCTCTAAACTAATCTCATGTACTTTGTCTTTGTCAGTATCATAAGTCTTAGTGGTATAAGCTTGGCCAACAGGTTTCAAAGTCGACTTAAACACTTCACCCGTTTCAGGATCTGTTCTACGAGGTGAGGCTAAGCTATAAATAATTAAATCTACTTTACCCATATCAGCTTTAAGCGTATCGATAACTTGTTGCTTCATCTCTTTAGAAAAAGCGTCACCATTTAAGGTTTTTGCATACAAGCCCGCTTCTTCAGCTTTAGCATGAAATCCAGCGGTGTTATACCAACCCGCGGTACCTGTTTTACGCTCTGTCGGTTCTTTTTCAAAACAAACACCTAATGTTTTAGCGCCCCCACCAAAGGCAGAAACAATTCGTGAGGCTAAGCCGTAACCCGTTGAACAACCTAATACCAATACATTTTTAGCCGTATTAGGCACTTCACCTTGAGCTTTTACATAATCAATTTGTTGTTGAACGCTTGCCGCACAGCCAACTGGATGAGCATTTGTACAGATAAAGCCTCTGATTTTGGGCTTGATTACCATGAGATATTCCTATTCGAAAAATTGTTTATATTGTAGAGGCAGAGTTCAAATTAACAAATCTGAACAGCTAACCTCTTTAAATCTATTTATTTACGGTTTATGTACTAATTTTGCGCTGAACGATTTTTGTAATATTCATGTTCAGATATTTGATGGTACTGACTGACTTTGCTTTGGAAGGCAGAGTAGGACTCATAAACTTTCTTAAAGGTAGCATCTGCAGCTGACTGCTCTTGCATCACTTCATTTGAGGCTTTTTTCAGGGCTTTCATTACATCTGCAGGCAGGGCTCGCATATCAACATTATGGGTGTCTTTTAAAGATTGCATAGCAGTATTATTTCGAGCGGTATACTCATCTAACATATCTTGGTTAACGGCTCGCGTTGCGACTTCAACTATTGCTTGTAAATCTTCTG
Source organism: Paraglaciecola sp. (assembly GCF_051252315.1). Lineage (GTDB taxonomy): Bacteria > Pseudomonadota > Gammaproteobacteria > Enterobacterales > Alteromonadaceae > Paraglaciecola. The sequence continues at coordinate 17,653 of NZ_JBPOFP010000034.1, forward strand.
GTAAAGATTCAAACGCTTTTTGATTAACGATAAATTCTAAAACAGGACCTGGTTCATGCCAACCAGAGTAGTAATAGTAATCCGCCGCTTTATATAAACCGAACGCTAAGTCATTGTATGGGCCAACCCACTCGGTTGCATCTATAGCGCCAGACTGTAAAGAAGTAAACAATTCACCACCAGTTAGTGCGACGGGAATACCTCCAAGCTTTTTGAATACTTCCCCTCCTAAACCAGGGATGCGCATTTTTAAACCTTGGATATCTTCAATACTGCTTATTTCTTTTTTGAACCATCCTGCCATTTGCACACCTGTGTTACCACCAGCAAAAGGAATCAATCCAAAAGGTTCATACACTTCACGCCACAACTCCATTCCTCCACCATAATGCAACCACGCATTGGTTTCTTGAGCGTTCATACCAAAAGGAATAGTAGTGAAAATTTGTGCTGCAGCGGCTTTGCCTTTCCAATAATAAGCCCCAGAATGACCCATCTGCACTGTCCCTTGAGACACGGCATCAAACACTTCAAAGCCAGGTACTAATTCACCGGCACCATACACTTTCACAGTCAAACGTCCACCGGACATTTTTTCAACGTATTTAGAAAACGTTTCTGGGGCACGGCCCAAACCAGGAAAGTTTTTAGGCCAAGAGGTTACCATTTTCCATTGATAACTTGTTTGTTCTTGAACGGCTGTATCCGTTGCTGTTTTGTCTTGTCCACAGGCCAATAAAAAAATGGAAATAAGTGAAAAAATAAAGGATTTGAAAACACGTCCTTGCAATACATTTAACATAAAATTTTAACCATATAAGTATTCAGGTAACCAAGTAATTAAATTAGGCCATATTGCCATGGCGATTAACAGCATAATTTGAATCAGAATAAACGGGAGTACACCTTTGTATATTTCAGTTGTCTTCACGGTAGCTGGTGCTACACCCCGTAAATAAAACAACGCAAAACCAAAAGGTGGTGTAAGGAAAGAAGTTTGTAGGTTTACAGCTATCATAATGCCTAACCAAATAGGATCTATACCCATTGCTAATAAAACAGGAGCAACTAAGGGTACAACGACGAATGTAATTTCAATAAAGTCTAAGATGAAACCTAAGACAAAAATAACTGCCATGACCAACAAAACAGCTGTAAATACTCCTCCCGGCAAACTATTAAACAATTGTTCGATTAACTCTTCACCGCCATAACCACGAAAAACCAATGAAAATATTGAGGCGCCAATTAAAATTAAAAACACCATAGAAGTGACTTTAGTTGTATTTAACATCACTTCTTTTAACTTACTTAAACTTAATTGTTTTTGCAGTAGTGCCAGCACTAACGCCCCCGTTGCGCCAACCCCTGCAGCTTCAGTTGGCGTAGCAAAGCCAGCTAAAATAGCGCCAAGGACTAAAAAGATTAAGATTAGTGGTGGTAACAAAGCATTGAGTAATGAAGCTAGTGACACATTTGTGGATTGGGGAGCAACTTTAGGCACTTTATGAGGTTGAAACCATGTCACCATCACCACATACAATAAATACAAAGAAACCAGAATCATACCCGGTACAATTGCCCCGACAAACAAATCGCCAACAGACACTGATTCAGGTGAAAAGATCCCCATATTCAATTGCGCTTTTTGGTAAGCGCTAGACAAAACATCACCTAACAACACCAGTGCAATAGAGGGTGGAATAATTTGTCCTAACGTACCTGTTGCACAAATACTGCCTGTAGCAAAACTTGGGGCATATCCTTGCTTTAACATAGTAGGTAAAGACAACAACCCCATAGTCACAACTGTCGCCCCAACAATACCCGTACTGGCGGCTAACAAAGCTCCCACTAAAATCACCGAAATAGCCAAACCACCTCGGTATTGGCCAAACAACTGGGTCATGGCATTCAATAGATTTTCTGCGACTTTAGATTTTTCTAATACCACACCCATAAATACAAATAATGGCACTGCGATAAGTGTTTGGTTGGTGACTATTCCGTATAGACGGCTTGGCAAAGCGTGTAAATAGGCACTTTCAAAGCCACCAGTTAAAACGCCTACACCCGCGAAAATTAATGCTGTTCCCGCTAAGGAATAAGCAACGGGAAAACCAAATAACAAAACAACACAAACCACAACAAACATTAATAAAGAAATATATTCCATTATCCTTGCTCCACTTCAATATGCTGCGGACGCTTAATGATCAGTATATTGCGGACGAGTTCGGCGGCACCTTGTAGAATCATGCTAATAGTAAAGAGTAAAATGAGCGTTTTTAGTATAAAGACTAAGGGCAATCCACCTGCTTGTGGAGATGACTCGAAAATTTCCCATGATTTCATTACGTAGTCGTAACTGAGTACTAAAATAAAAATATTGACTGGCATTAACAGCAATAAGGTCCCTAAAGCATCTACCCATGCTTTTTTTACAACACTCATTTGGCGATAAAAAATATCCACTCGCACATGCTCATTCACTTTAAGCGTGTGAGCTGCACCTAATAAAAATACTGTGGCATGCAAGTACATTACAGATTCCTGCATCGCAATCCAGCCAAGATTAAAGCCATAACGAAGTACAACTATCAGAAATGTCACCAAAACCATAAATAGAGTGAACCAACTGACAAGTTTACACAGTGATTGGTGAATCGAATCAACTTTATTTTGCAAATTTAAAAAGACATTTGAAGGGGTCATAAACGGGAATATTGGGTTCTTATTTTAGTGACGGTTTAGCTGTAACGCGTAAACAGTTCAACAAATAATGTTATTAATATGTGATTTTTAACAAAAATAACTAAAAATTGAAAGAACAGGGCTGTTATAAGTAATTAGCTTTAGCCGTAAAAAGGCCAAAGCTAATAAAGTGCCGCTGATAATCGAAGTATTCGTTTATTGCTTTGAACCACCTAAACAATTAGGTGATGTAGGGAATTCACCAAAAAGTTTTTGCCATTCACTTTCTGTATAAGTGTGTAATGCCAAAGCATGAATATCATTTTGAAGTTCGTCTTTCAGCACAGCGTTAACGGCTCGATGCCGATTGATCAAGCGTTCACCAGAAAACTCTGGAGTGACTATGACCACTTTAAAATGGCTTTCTGATCCTTCTGGTACATTGTGCATAAAACTTTCGTTAATAACTTCCAGATGTTCAGGCTTAAAATGAGATAAGAGTTTGTTTTCTATATTATTTTGAATATTCATATGTGTCCCTCTTTAGTGCTTAATGCGTTTAATCGAATTAACCAAGCATAACTTCAGAGAAATATTTTATTGATATTATTAGTCTATTTCTAAACTAACTTTAGCCATAAAAAGAGTGAAGCGTAACTAAGTTTTGCATTAACTTTAGTAAAATGAAGTTAACCTATTGAGCACTAGTTATATATTTTTAAGCACCTACTTTACCATTTTTTATAACGTTAAGGATTAAAAAACTGTATTTATCTTTATAGATCTGAAGGTTAGATTAATCCTTTTCTCAAACTTTTTTTTACTCTTGGCCACTGCATGTTGCCAATATTGTTGAGTATTTCCTTGCATCACTAATAAACTACCAGATGCTAATGCCACTCTAGATTTGAGACCTTGTTGGTTATGATAAAAATCTAAATTGCGGGTTTCACCAAAACTTAAAGATGCTATGACCGGGTTATGGCCTAACTCTTTTTCATCATCAGCGTGACGGCCTACACCATCATTTCCATCTCGATATAAGTTGGCTAATACAGAATTAAAGTGAGTCTGGGTTTTTTCTTCACAAAGATATTTTAAGTCTAATAACTCTTGTGTCCATTGTTGTGGCTGCATTGTCATCCCTGAATATTGATAGGCCGCTTCGTTATCTCCATACCAAGCTTGAAGTCTAGGGACATCAAATGTTTTTCCGTACAAGGTAATTTGTTCTTTACGCCAAGCCAATGTTTGCAAAAGCGTTTGCATGAACTGGCTTGCTTTGTGTGAGTCTATAAAATTGGGATAATAAATCACGTCCGCATCGGGCATATTCAATTTGACTGGCGTGTTATCATTGTCACTATCAAACAAATCTTGTTGCATAAATGAAATTAACGTACTCAATTGAGGCTTATGAATACTAGTTTAACCTTATTAGATCGCGAATTGCAGTTACTCAGGTACCCGCAAAATTTACAGCATCCAAGTTGGCAGGCTTGGGATGCCGCTGATGAATATTTAATTGAACACGTAGAACAAAATATCTCAGATATCGCTCAGCTAAATATTCGTATCTATAACGATGACTTTGGTGCACTCGCCTGTTGGTTTGCCACCTCAAAACCTGCTTTAATTAGTGACTCCTATGTGGCACAACAAGCTTGCCAACAAAATCTACAACAAAATCAGTTAACGATAGATCCAAGCCATATTTTTGATTCGGTAAATATTCCCAGTTCAATGGTTGATTTAGTGTTAATCAAGGTACCAAAAACCACAGCATTGTTAGAACAACAGCTCATTGATTTACAAGCGTACGTTACATCCAGTACTGTGGTAGTGGCAGCAGGTAAAGCCAATTTAATTCAAAAGTCGACCCAAGCTCTATTTGATAAATACCTAGGCCCGTGTCATACCTCGTTAGCCAAGAAGAAATCTCGACTCATTTTTTGCCAACCGACAGGTGATAAATCTCATACTAGCCCTTATCCAACTATTTGGCATACAGACAAACCTAGATTCGAAATCAGCAACTTAGCCAATGTATTTGCCCGTCAGCAACTGGATATTGGTGCACGATTTATGTTGCAACACTTCAGTAAGTTCCCTGCGTTAGAAAATAAAACCGTATTGGATTTAGGTTGTGGTAATGGCGTGTTAGGTTTGCATTTACTGGCTAAAAATCCAAACACCAAACTGATATTTGTTGACGAATCTCATATGGCTGTGACATCGGCCAAACATAATATTCAGCGCAACTTACCCGATGTTGTCAACAACTGTGAGTTTATCGTCGATAACTGCCTAGACAATTTTGCTCAAAAATCGGCGAGCAAAGAAGTGGACTTGGTCATGTGTAATCCACCTTTTCATCAACAAAACACCATCACTGACCATATTGCATGGCAAATGTTTAAAGATTCAAAAGCTTGTCTAGCAAAAGGAGGGCAACTTTTTGTCATTGGAAACCGACATCTTGATTACCCAGCCAAACTAAAAAGATTATTCGGTAATGTTTCTGTGGTTGCAAGAGACAAAAAATTCAGTATTTTATCAGCAACTAAATAATAAGGATTATTCATGCCTAGAAAATCAATTATCCAATTTATCGTCATTCTTTGTTTATGTTTTACTGCCAGTAGTTCCGCCAAACCTAAAGATGATGGCTCACAGATTCAAGCGGATAACTTTTACCCTAGAGTGAAAATGGTCACCAGTATGGGTGACATAATTGTAGAGTTAGATCGCGCCAAAGCACCGATTACAGTCAACAATTTTTTACGTTATGTGAGCAAACGCAGTTACGAAAACACCATATTTCACCGCATTATTCCGGACTTTGTGGTTCAAGGTGGTGGGTACGATACCGATTTTATTAAAAAGCCCGCTTTTGCGGCAATCTATAACGAATCGGGCAACGGTCTAAAAAATAAGATGTACAACCTAACCATGGCCCGAGAAAACGATCCACACACAGCGACTCGTCAGTTCTTTTTTAATATGAACAACAATGATGGTTTAGATCCAGGAAGAGACTGGGGATACAGCGTATTTGGTTCAGTACAAGAAGGATATGAAGTGTTAGACAAAATGGTTGAAGTAAAAACTGACTTTGATCCAAAATACGGTTGGCCAGATGTTCCGGTAGAACAAGTCATTTTGATCAAAGTAGTGATACTGCCGCCAATTTAACATGTCCCATTGGATATTATACCAATCTCGTATAAATGCGTTAAGCCCTCATAACCTGTTAGCTGCAAAGTCTCTTTGTGGCTAAACCCCAATTTTTTAAGAAGTCCGATAGACCTGTCATTTTCAACAGACGTGATTGCTAATATTTTAGTCATTTTTTTACGACCGAAGGCATCTTCTAAAACACTATGTGCAGCTTCGTAGGCAAATCCTTGATGACGATAATTAGGTAAAAAAGCGAAACCTAAATCAGGCTCCGTCAACTCAGGGCGTTTAAGCAATCCACACAAGCCCATTAAATCACCACTCAGTGACTCGACTACCAAAAGCCCGACACCGTGCTCTTGATACATTTTTTGTGGCCCGTTCTTTATATAATCAATAGCGTCTTGTTGAGTGTGGATACCTTTATCACCAATATAAGTTAACCATTGCGGATCGTTCACAAGGCGCAGAATAAATGCGGCATCATTTATACTAACAGTCCTGAGTAACAAACGCCCTGTTGTGAGGTTTTGCATTTATCTACAATAAACTTAAGTGTTGCACGATAACCATGATCACTAACAAAAGATGAGGATAGGCTACAGTTGGTTTTAACGACTGTTTTATATATTCAGCAATTAGCCCTACAGCACCTTTACGAGACTGAGCCCATGCTGAATTAAACTGCATGCCCTGAACTGGCTTTTCAGTTACCTCAGAAGAAGATAGCCCGCTTTCGATAACCTCCAATCTTTCACCAATTCGTGCTTGAAACGTTTTCCAGATGCCATCTTGCAGCCAAACTAGCGCACAAATAAATAATGACCAGCAACCGATATTCAAAACAAACAGCAAATAACAAGTCAAAGTGATATTGAACAACTTGATAAGCAGTGAATACTTTTCATATTCATCAAACTGAGTTTGTAAAATTGACCATTCTTTTTGTAACACACTCAATTGTTGCTCAGACATGTTTTAAATATACCTAGTTACATGAAACAAACTCTATCCTATTGATTTTATTTTACATTATATATGTTACACTTTTAATGTTTTTTTCAATAAATTATTGTCTTTATTTCTGTTTAATACTTTATTTGGTCGGTGATAAAAACAAGTGGTATTGGTTGGGTTTTCATAGGCCGAGCTGCTTCTTTGCGCCATTTGCAGCTGTTGATCAAAAGTTCTCTAACAGGCTGCTGTTAGCCTATCAACAGTTACTCGATTTAATTTAGCCGAACGGCTGCTATGCCGAAAGCCGAAGTAAAACAACGGCATTTTTAATTACCATATACTGTGTTACCGAAAAGGTATAGTTATAGATGATTGAATTTATTCTGGCCACTCGAAGTGTTCACAGTGGTTGACCTTGAAAACATTAAACCAATTTTTCACTCAGGTATTCTGGATAGTTTCCTTGGTAAACCGGCCATTAAATCCAAGGCTATTAAGGTAGGTTTCAGTAAGGGAAGGCAATATGGTTTCTGGAGTAAATTCATTTGCAGTGGACGTTTTATTGGTATCCTTAATTAAGAACTCTTGCTCTTCGACTTGTACTTCAGGTAAATTAGATTCTGCTAAATCGATCTGTTCTCGATTAACTAACAGTGAAATTGACGCAATATCGGCAGGAATGTCCTCATATAGTCGTTTGGCATATTCAACAATTTTTGGTTGTGCCGGAGCAAACAAATGCGCTTGTTTGTTAGCATCAATGCCGGATAACCGCATGATGCGACCGAGTATTTGTCGAAAATGTAATTCAGTCTTTATTCTGGTGAGATGGCAGCATACTTGTAACCTGGGTATATTGGTCCCTTCACTCACCATCCCTACAGAAACAAGCCATTGAGTATTTGTGTGTTGGAATTGTTCAATAATTTGGTTACTTTCACTATTTTTGTAGGTCACAACACTAACTGAATCTGTAAACCCTTTTCTTATTTTTTCCGCTATCTTTTCCGCATGCTCGACCGTTGAGGCTACGACTAAACCTGCTGCGTTGGCGTTAGTCTGTTTTATCTTGTTGAGTTGCTTACTCGCTTCTTGTAGGCAAAAATCGATAACTGGGTCGGCTTCGACTACGGTTTGATAAGAAATCGACTCATTTATTAGCATCTGTCCAATACTTCTGTATGCCTTAGGCACATCGGTATTCGACGTCAAACGTATATTGTCATTGTCAATCACACTGACAAAAGGCGTACGGCAAACGTACTCTCGAATTGCTTCCGCGAGTCCGTATTCATAGTCACAGTGAATGCTGCCATCTACATCACTGTATTTGGACAACGTGACCGGTCGAGTATCTGAGCGCCAAGGTGTGCCAGACAATGCAAGAGTAAAATGAGCGTAGGACTGAACATTCACAAGGATATGCTGAGCCCAAACGTTTGCCTCATTGAAGTCATTACCACCACAGTGGTGTATTTCGTCAAAAATGGCAAAGACTCGGTGTTGACGGAATACATCCCAAAAGCCTTTATCTTTATGGTTTAGCGATTGATAGGTAACACATACCCCCTTGGCACCAATAAGTCCGGTCAGCGGGGCATTAAGAGCCCTCTCCAACGTATCACGCATACCCTTTGACGTAGAAACGGAAGGAGAAAAGCAGAAAACGAAGTCAATTTTTTTTTGCGTGAATAGTCGTCTAGCCACCTCTGCCGCCATTTGAGTTTTACCCGCGCCAGGCGTTGCGAGGCAAAGAAAGTGTTGCTCACCAGAGTTATATTTATTTAACGCTTCTGTCGCGCTTTGATGTTGCCAACGTCTAAGTACCATTAAGAACACTCTGCAATCAATAATTCGAGTGCTTTGACTCTGCCTATATATTCAATATTGACTTCTTTAGCGACATTAAATTTTTTCTGAAGTTGTTTATGCATGTTTGGAAACAACTTGCTGAGCTCTTCATATTCCTTGGTTTCTCCTGAGCTGGTTAACATTTCTATTTTACAATTATGAAGTCTAGTCTTAAGTATGGTCAATATGTCAGGTTGTTCTGAAGTAACAATAGAAGTTTCGGTTGATGTTGTTTTATCTTGTTTTTCCTCAGCTAACTTTGCTGTAATTTTGAAATCTGTTCTAACACCAGATTGAGAAACAATTTTGATATATCCATGCTTTGTTAATGTTTTGAACTGCCCATTTACCCATCTACGTAATTCATTCGCGTCTCGTTCTCCAATGGACGACTCAATAAAGAGATCACGAATTGTTGTAACTTTGAACGTTTTCTTTCCCTGAGCTTTTAAAAGAGAAAGTAATGTGTCGTTTGGTACGTAAGTGCCTCTTGGCATGTTTGCGCCTTATATCTTGTTGTTATTGCTAGGAAATCCAAAAGGACACCAAAAAACGGATTATAATCCGTGGATAGTTAAACCGCAACTAAGGATATTACTGGTTTTTATATTAAGGCCAGTTATGGACAATCTTGCAGTAAAGGTTGGCGAAAAAATTCGCTCAGTTCGAAAGGAAAAAGGCTTCTCACAAGAGAGCTTAGCTTTGCATGCAAAGCTTGACCGGAGTTATATGGGGAGAATTGAGAGAGGTGAGGCAAACATTACGCTTGAAATGCTTTATCAACTTGCCAAAGTTCTTGACTGTGAGGCAAAGGAACTTTTACCCTAATTACATGTGTTCGCACAATGGGGGTGAGTAATAAAAATTCATCCTGGATTAGACTGGTTTGAGCCTAAAAGCGGTCGGTCGAGTGTTGAACGTTACTGAGATGTTTGTGTCATTTGCGGATCGTCATTCGACCTTGATTGAATTGGTGGTAATTGTAGTATTCCGGACAATCAGCTTCTTATTGGTGAATACACAATTCAGTAATCATTTTCAGTTGTTTTGAATTTCCAGACGAAGAGCACCGTATTTTCTGCAATACGGTGCCCAACATTCACTCCTTAGTTAATTTCGAGTGCATCATCCGATATAAAATAGGCAAAACGACCAATGTTAGAATGGTGGACGAGATGATCCCGCCAATCACCACAGTTGCAAGCGGTCTTTGCACTTCAGCGCCAGTTCCGACATTCAGTGCCATGGGAATAAAGCCTAAACTTGCTACCAGTGCTGTCATCAAAACCGGACGCAATCTTGTGATAGCTCCGTCAACGATTGAGTTAATTAGGTCACCTGTTTCTAGTACTCGCTGTTTAATAAATGACAACATCACTAAGCCGTTTAGTACCGCAATACCAGAGAGCGCAATAAACCCTACTCCGGCAGATATCGACAGTGGCATGTCACGCATCCAGAGTGCGAAAACACCTCCTGTTAAGGCTAAAGGCACGCCAGTGAAGATGATCAAGGCATCACGAAATGAGCCAAACACCACCACTAGTAACACAAGTATCAGAAAAAGCGTGGCAGGCACTACGATAGACAGCCGCTGACTGGCACTTTCAAGCTGCTCAAACGTGCCGCCATAATCCAGCCAGTAGCCTGCTGGGAGTGCAACCTGTTCGGTTATTTTGATTTTTGCTTCGTCAACAAAACTCCCTAAGTCGCGTTCTCTGACATTGGCGGTAACCACGACTCTGCGCTTACCGTTTTCTCGACTGATTTGATTGGGAACAGACGAGTAATTCAGCGTAGCGATTTCTGATAAAGGTACAAATTCCCCATCGGGTGTAATGATAGGAGTGCTGCCAATGGCATCTAAATCTGTGCGTATACCTTCATCAAATCGCACAAGCAACTCGAATCGTCTATCTCCCTCAAAAATTAAGCCAGCGGTATTACCACCGATGGCCGACGCCAACCACTCCTGCAAATCGGCGACGTCCAATCCATAACGTGCCAACTCGACTGGCTTAGGGTTGATAGTGAAGATAGGGATATCATCGACCTGCTCAAGTCGTGCATCCGCCACGCCGTCTATTGATTGCAAAACCGTTAAGATGTCATTTGCAGAGGCAACAAGCGTGGTTAAATCATCTCCGAAGACTTTTATACCAAGGTCAGCCCTTACTCCACTTATCAACTCGTTAAAGCGCATTTGGATAGGTTGGGTAAACTCATAGTTATTGCCTGTCACCGCTTGTAAGTCTCGCCCAAGGGTTTCTACGAATTCAGCTTTTGATAGGTCAGGATCAGGCCATCGCACTCGTGGTTTTAGCATCACAAAGGTATCGGTTACGTTGGGCGGCATCGCATCGGTAGCTACTTCTGCGGTACCGGTTTTAGCAAACACTGTGAGTACCTGTTCGTATTCCATCAAGGTAGATTCAAGTGTTTTTTGCATTGCGACGGCTTGTTCGATACCTGTGCCCGGTATTCGCATGGCGTGCAGTGCGATGTCTCCTTCGTCAAGCTGGGGAACAAACTCAGAGCCTAATCGCGTTGCCAACCATAAGCTGCCCACTACCAGCACGACTGAGCCGACAAGCACTATCCAGCGTAATTTCAGTGCAAGGTGAATGATGGGGCAATAGGCGGATTTGGCTGCAACAATAATGAAGCTTTCTTTTTCACTGACTTTACCGCCCATAAACATCGCGACTGCCGCTGGTACAATAGTAATGGAGAACAGCATCGCTGCTATGAGCGCCATGATGACCGTTGCCGCCATTGGCTGAAACATCTTGCCCTCAACGCCTGTCAATGAGAACAGCGGGATATACACCACAGTAATAATCAATACACCGAACAAGCTAGGACGAATGACTTCGTTGGTCGCTTGAAAAACCAGTTCTAGCCGCTCTTTAAGTGGTAAGACTGTGCCTGTGCGTTTCTGAGACTCGGATAACCGCCTGATACAGTTCTCTACGATGATCACCGCACCATCGACAATTAATCCAAAATCCAATGCCCCAAGGCTCATTAGGTTGGCAGACACACCGGTATTAACCATCCCAGTGATGGTCGCCAACATAGCTAGCGGAATAACTGCCGCAGTGATGAGCGCGGCGCGAATATTGCCAAGCAATATGAATAAGATCACTATGACCAATAACGCCCCTTCTACTAAATTCTTCTGAACCGTGTCGATAGCTTTATCGACCAGTAGGGTGCGGTCATAGACTGGCTCAATGACAATACCATCGGGCAAACTGGACTGAATGTCTATTACCTTTTGGGCAACTGATTGGGAAATGGCGCGTGAGTTTTCGCCGACTAGCATCATTGCGGTACCTAAAACGGTCTCTTCACCCTCCTGCGTTGCCGCCCCCGTTCTCAGCTCCCTACCAATAGCCACACTGCCAATGTCTTTCACCGCAACAGGGACAGTATTAATGCGTTTTATTACCACATTTTCTATATCGCTAAGTGTCTGTAGTTGACCTTGTGAGCGCACCAGTATTTGTTGCCCATTTCGCTCAACAAAGCCCGCTCCCTGATTGGTGTTGTTTCGCTCCAGCGCACGATGGATATCACTTAGACTAATATCAAAATTCAGCATAAGCTGTGGTTCAGGATTCACATGATATTGTTTTACGTACCCACCAATGGCGTTGACTTCAGTAATCCCCTTAACCAGTGCGAGCTGCGGTTTTACGATCCAGTCGTGTATCTCGCGAAGCGCCATTGCATTATACGGCTCACCGTTTTTTTGCATGGCATTTTGCTTGGCTCGCAAGGTATACATATAGATTTCGCCCAACCCAGTAGCGATAGGTCCCATTTCAGGCTCTAACCCTTCAGGTAGCTGACTTTTGATTGCACCCAATCGGGTATTAATGAGATTACGCGCAAAATACAGATCAGTGCCCTCATCAAATACCGCTGTTACCTGAGATAGCCCGTAGCGAGATAATGAGCGGGTGTAGGACAGATCAGGCAATCCCGCCAACGCTGTTTCTACTACGAATGTGATCCGCTGCTCGGTTTCCAAAGGCGAATAGCCCGATGCTTGTGTATTGATCTGCACTTGCACGTTGGTGATATCGGGTACTGCATCAATAGGTAATTTTTGATAACTGAATATCCCCATTCCCAACACGAGGAAGATCAACATCAGCATTAAACCTCGTCGCTCTATGGATAAACGTAATATGTATTCAATCATGTGTTCGTCCCCCAATAACTGAGACGCATGACCAAGTGGCTAGCATTGTGTTATTAATGATCATGACCGGCCTCCGACTTTTCTAAATCGGCTTTAAACAGATAACTATTCTGGCTGACAATCACATCAGCAATGTGCAGACCTGATAATACTTCGATATTGTGGCTGTCTTGCTGACCTAAGGTAACGGGCACAGGATGGTATTCATCCCCTTCTTTGACAAACACTACCGAAGCCCCCTCAAACTCTTGAATAGAAGTTTTGGGTACCATCATGGCGACATCTACGCGGTTGATTGTCACAAGCCCCTTAATAGCCGTGCCGACCGGCCACCGACCTGAGGTATTAGCTATTTTGGCATACGCCAATACATAGGGTTTTTCATCTGGCGAGGGTAATATATGTTGGATAGTGGTTTCTAACGATGAGCCTGCCACACTAAGTTGAACACTTTGCTGCTCTGCAATATCAGAGAGCTGCTGTGGGAATATTTTAAGCTGTGCCCACACATCATCATAGTTAGCGATTGAAAATAACACTTGGCCATTAGATAACTCGCCTTCATTGGCATGTCTGGCAATCACTGTGCCTGAAAACGGCGCTGCAACAGGGTAACTTTTCAGGCTTTCATTAGATTCAACGACCGCCAGTGTCTCTCCTTTTTTGACCTTGTTACCTAAATTTGCATTAACCTTGGTTACCATACCGTCGAATCGGGCACGGATATGACTCAGCGATGCCGGATCGGTCACTATATTACCGTATACTGTGGTGGTGATATTAAGTTGACCGGCATTAACACTTTGTGTCATCACGCCCATTTTTTGCGCCATGCTGTCAGGCATGACTACAAATTCAGCATCATGAGTATCCTCATCCCCATGTTCGCCCTCTGTTGCTTGTATTGCACTGCAAAAAAGCAATGTCATAACACTGCACATGATGAAAATTAACAGGGTGTTTGGTTTCTTGATTAATGTTTTATTGTTCATTGATTTTTACTCGAAAAAGAGGTGTTGATTGCATCGGCAAGCGGTTGTGCAGTGAATGATTCGATATCCGCACCCCGCTGATGTGCCTGTTTTGCTGACTGAATTAAAGCTTGTTTGGCATTAAGCAGTTCTTGACGTGTACTCACCCATTCAAGGTAGCTGAATCGACCGTTGATATAGGCCTGTTCTACTAATTCCAGCGCTTGAACTAAGGGTGGGATAATAGAGTTTTGCAGTGTCTGTACATTGAGCAACGCATTGTTTCTGACCATCAAGGCCATATTTAGCTGATGGTATAGGTTTTGCGTCGCTGACTCTTTTTGTTGTTCCAGCTGTGCCTGAATTGCCCGCTGCTTTTGGTACTCGCCAAGATTTCGGTCACGAGTAAACAGAGGCATACTCACGCCTGCTACAAAGGCTGTTTCATCTATTCCATTGATGCGCCTGATACCGGCCGTCCAGCTTAAATCCGATTGATTAGCTGCTTGAGTAAGGCGGACTTGAGAAGCCTGCAATCTCGATTCTTGTGCATAGACCTCAAGATTGGGACTGTCCAGTAAGGTGGTAAAAAGCGCGGTTAACGAAGGAGACGATTGCAGCGCAAATAAGTCACCCTCAACATAGGTAAAAGTGGGATCTTTCTCCCCCCACATAATAGCCAGACTATTTATCATGGCTTGCTTTGTTTGCTGTGCTGTCACTACATCCAGTCTAGCTCTTGCCAGCGCTGCCTCAGCGCGTTTCTGCTCATATGCAGGCGATGCACCAGCATCCACCCTTTTTGTGACAGCTTGATAGGTATACCTAGCAAGTGTTTCTGCATCTTTTTGTGCATCAATTAACGCTTGTTGTGCCAATACATCGATGTAGCGACGTGTCACTTCAGCCAGTACATCCAATGTGTGCACTTGTTTTTGTGCTTCGACTAGGGTTGATTGTGCCTTAGCAAGCGCCTTACGTGAGGTGAGCTTGTTGCCCAATTCAATGACCGACGACAATGTGAGAGTCAATTCCGAGTCTTTAATACCGGAGACCTCGCCTGTTCCTAAGAAGTTTTCTACTTCAATGCCTGCGTTAAGGGCGGGTTTGAGCGAAGCTGTTTTAATTTCCCCCTCAATCGCTTGTTGCCTGAATGTGAACTCATGCAATTCGGGCGAATTCGCTAATGTTCGCTGTATGGCGCTTTGCAACGTTATTTCGCGATTGGGGATACTGTTTGTTTGTGCTACTACCACGGTTTGTGTTGTCAAAAGGACAAGCATCGTGGAAATCACCCAAGCGTGCAAACGCACAGGGCGACTCAATGAAATACGCATCATTTTTTTATTCCTAAATTATCAAAAATGTACATCGCCAAGCTATTGGCGAACGGTGTTTGATTAGTTCAGGGTTATGCTTTAGGTGGGCGTAATAATTGCGTGACCGGTGCATCCATTACTTTTGATAAGTAATAGAAATTGTGATGGGTGGCAACAGAATCGAGTTCGATACCATTGGTGCTTACAATCCATTGGGCATGGGTTCCGTGACAATGGCCACAGTGGTGGCAATCAGCAGGATTGTGAGAAATATCTACGGGGGTGTTATCAGCATCGGGGTGTTCGCTAGATTGTAGTTTAACCTGCGTCTGTTCAGTAGGGATGTTATCGCCCAATTGATGTTCGTGTATTTCATTTAGATGTTGCGAGTCAACAGTATGAAAATCCAATGTATTGGCGACAGCAGAAAACGACTGAAACAAAATCAGCGAAATCAACAGGTAACTTGTCACCTTCATACTAAACATATCTATCTACTCTCATCTTTTTCATATTAACAGGAAATCAAACTAAGACCAATCGACCAACCGAAACAAAGTGTTTCAAACATGGTATTACTCATCACGACAAGATTCTTGAGGAAATTCAAACTCAATGGTTGTATGAGACAACTGATGAGTAGAAAGTTCTTTAGCTATTCGTTGCTTTAGCTTAATTATGTCATCAACCTCTAAGTTATGAGTTAACTCTAAGTGTGCAGTCAATACGTGGCTTTCACCATCTAATGACCAAAAATGCATATGATGAATACCACTTATTTCAGGTAATTCAGTTAGTGATCGTTTTATATTTTCTTGAGTTTCTTCATCTGGTGCAGCTTGCAGAAACAATACTAGCGTTGATTTAAGATTTCTGAATACATTAAATAAAATGAATAACGTAAACCCAATTGATAGCAAAGGATCTAATATTGGTAGCTCAACAAAAAGAAGCACGACAGAAACAATAAGA
The DNA here is from genome assembly GCF_051252315.1 of Paraglaciecola sp. Lineage (GTDB taxonomy): Bacteria > Pseudomonadota > Gammaproteobacteria > Enterobacterales > Alteromonadaceae > Paraglaciecola. The sequence goes on from NZ_JBPOFP010000034.1 coordinate 33,810, forward strand.
ACAGTAACCCAACCAAGCACATCTTCAAGTAGGTGCCATGTCAGCACTTTTTCATTTAATGTCTTACCCGCTTTTAATTTAAATACAGCATACCCGTTAACGGCAACACCAAGTAAAGCTAGCCCTAACATTCCTTCCGCAACAGGCATTTCAGGACTGGACAACCTAGGTATTGCTTCAAATAAAACCCAAATAGAGCCAATAACCAAAACGATTCCATTGACGAGTGCCCCAAAAAGAGTGAGTCGCCGATAACCGTAACTAAATTTATCTGATGCTTCTTTATCTGAGAAACGACTCAATAACCAAGCAAACCCTATAGACAGGCTATCACCCAAATCATGAACGGCATCAGCCATAATCGCAGTACTGTTAGTTAGCCAACCACCAATGAATTCAATAATGGTGAATGTCACATTTAAGAAGAAAGCCCAACCAATGCGATCATTTTTTTCATGTTGATGACTGTGGTTATGGTTGTGCACTTTCTACCTCCAGTATATTTTTGTTTCTAATTCTTGTGACATTCATATTAATTAAGTAACGTACCACGCGTTGATATAACCAACGCTTCACGCCTGATAAGTTAGTTCCTTGCTCACGATAGAACTCATCAGGGGAATCATAAAGTCCGAAATCGTCATGAATACCTTCTTTTTGTATATAAGTATCGGTTCCCCGCCAATCAGTATCTGGATATGAGAAGCATTTAGTTGCAACACCATAGCCACAAAAAACATCTTTTTCTTGGCTAAACCTTTGCTGTAAGGATGTTAGATATTGTGCATCCAAGATAAAGCCTTCTAAGTTGATCCAACGACCATCAAGGTATACCTCCACCCAACTGTGGATAATGTATTTAGGAGCTAACCAAAAAACATAGGTTGGTATGGCACCTTTTTGCAACTGTTGATTTATAGTAAACCCGTGAAATCGGCATGGAATGCCTAATCCACGCAATAGAGCCATTAGTAGATTGCCTTTGGTATTGCATTGACCATAACCATCAGACAGCACTTCACTCGCTGAAATATCATCGCTCTTGTTGTAACCAAACAAAATTTCATCTTTGACAAATTGGTAGGCGGCTCCGATTTTGTTGAATTCATTAAGTTCGTTCCATCCGCGATGATTTATAAGGGACTGAATATCTTCGTGTTCAAAATTGACTATACTGGTCTTGGTTAGATACTTATTACACATTTTCATCCCTTATTAACTTGTATGCTTTAACTATAAAACCTATAGTAACTATAGAGTCAAGTTTATTGGGAAGCTTTATGAAAATTGGAGAATTATCGAAAACATCAGGTTGTTCAATACAAACAATTAGGTATTATGAAAAAGAAGGGTTGCTTGCTGATCCGGAGCGTTCAGAAGGTAATTTCAGGCTGTATAGCAATAAAGCGATGAAGGAGTTGGAATTCATAAAGCATTGCCGAAGTTTAGATATTCCACTCGCCAACATTAAGCGCCTTATTGAATTAAAAAATAAACCCGAAGAAAGCTGCTTAAGTGTGAACACACTCATTGAGCAGCAACTAACGTTAGTTAATAAACGCATGAAAGAATTGAAAGCATTAAAAAAAGAGTTACAGCAAATGGCAAGTACTTGTGGCTCTGATAGCACAATTGAAACCTGCGGTATTATTAAATCACTCGATAGTTAAACAACGAACCATTATATAGCTTGGTTTTCCAGTTAATTTTAAAGGTCACAAAAATCAAATTATACCTCATAAATAGAAAGTCCCATTTACTTTGAGACTCCACTGTATTAATATTTTACAAGTATTGTTTTGAGATAATTTATGTTTAAACCACTTTCTAAAGTTTTAGTTTTAGCAGCTATGCTGATTGCCTTTGTTGGGCAAGCATTGGCCTATTCGACTATGTCTTGTGAAATGCCATCGGACTCTCATCAATCACATATGACTATGGACCACTCTTCAATGAAGCATCATGAGGGGATGGATCATAGTGATATGAAAACTAGTGCTTCAAGTTCAGAAGACTGCTGCGACCAAGATTGTATTTGTCCTGCAAATGCATGTACATCAGTCACATTTTTGAATGCAAACAGTGGTTCAACTGATATTTTAGGGTTTACTGACACTATAGTGAACCAAGGTGCTGAACACCCAAAGTCAATTTCTACTTCCCTTTACCGCCCTCCAATATTTGCCTAACACAGGATTAGTGCGTCCAAAATTTACGCACAAAATAACTTTTCTTGTTAATTAATTAAGCGCTATTGCGCCTAAATATTGTCCAGCATGTCTGGGGGCAAAAATGATCAAAATATTTTTTAAGTTAGCGGTAGTTGTGCTGCTAGTACCAGCGTTTACCCACGCAACCGAGCATAATCATAAAAGTAATGCTGACGTTAAACCAATCGAGTTATTAGTTTATAAAACGCCTACTTGTGGATGTTGTAAAAAATGGATATCTCATATTGAAGATGAAGGAATTATTGCGGACTCCAAAGATTTCCGAAACATCTCCAATATAAAAACTAAGTACGGTATCAAACCTAATTATCGCTCTTGTCATACAGCCGTTACAAGAAGTGGCTTTGTGTTTGAAGGTCATGTACCTGCCAAATTCATAAAACAATTTTTATCTGAAAAACACGACAACGCCATTGGTTTGTCAGTTCCTGCGATGCCTATTGGCTCTCCGGGAATGGAAGTCGGTGAACGTTTTATGCCTTATAACGTGTTGGTCTTTTTTAAGGATGGAACTAGCAAAGTCTATGCAAAAGTGAATACCTATGAGGAGCAATTCTAATGAAATTAGGAATTCAAAACTTATCAAAGGTTACTGTTGGTTTAATGATTGGGTTTTCTGCATTTTACGCCCAAGCCGAAAAAGTTATTTCACTTCAACAGGCTATAGAGTTAGCTCAACAAAATGATCCTTGGTTACACGGCAGCAGCTTGAAACAACAGGCTTTAGAGAATATGAGTATAGCTTCCGGGACATTATCTGACCCTAAAATATCTGTTGGCATGATGAACTTGCCAACAGATACATGGAACTTCGATCAAGAAGGTATGACTCAATTTAAAGTTGGAGTGTCTCAAATGTTTCCTAGAGGAGATAGTTTGAAACTCAAAAAACAACAGTTAAAAATAGAATCAACTAAATTCCCGTTGTTACGCAAAAATCGTAAAGCAAAATTAAAAAGTGAAGTTTCCCAACTTTGGTTAGATGCATTTTTAGCGCAACAAACGATTAAGTTAATCGAAAACGATTGGGACCTATTCGAACAAATGGCGGAGGTTGCAAAAGCGAGTTATTCGAATGCTGTAGGAAAAACAAGACAACAAGATGTCATTCGAGCGCAACTAGAAATTGTTCAATTAGAAGATAGATTGACAGTTCAAAAGCAAAAATTAGAAACGTCAATTGCTCGTCTAAACGAATGGCTTCATCTTTATAATGACAGCGATTTTGAAAAAGCGTTTGATTTTGATTCACAACCAATGGCGCTCAATGTCTCAGAAGATCTACCTGCAATTCGATTGCAAAATCCTGCTGTTCTAAATGAGGTTCATTATTCGCGAAATGCTCTGGCATTAGCATTAGAAAACCATCCTGCCATTCGTGCAATTGATGTTAAGAAAAAAGTATCTGAAAAAGCAATTATTATAGCCAAACAACAATATAAGCCCCAGTGGGGAGTTAACGCTAGCTATGCCTATCGTGATGATATGCCATCAGGAGATAGTAGATCGGACTTGTTTTCTGTTGGCGTGACATTTGATTTACCGTTATTCACTGAAGATAGACAAGATAAACAAGTTGCTGCATCAATCGCTGAATCAGAAGCTATCAGAACAGAGAAATTGTTATTAACAAAACAAATGATTAGCGCAATAGAAAAAGAGCTACGTCAGCTAAAAAGATTATCAGAAAGACAATCGATATATAAAGATCAATTGCTTAAGCAAACCTACGAACAGGCTGAGGCTTCATTGACTGCTTACACCAACGATGATGGCGATTTTTCTGAAGTCGTCAGAGCAAGGACAGCTCAGCTTAATGCCAGAATATCAGCCTTAAAAATAGATGTTGATGCATTAAAAACAGTCGCTCGTATCAATTATTTCTTCGCACAGTCAAATACCAAACCAGTACTTGCGCACACCAATAAATTTGGAGAAAAGTAATGTCATCTAATACGAAAATAATTATCGCAATCATCATAGGAGCTGCAATAGGTGCTGGGACCTTGAGTATATTCCAAAACTCGAACTATGATAGCTCGATCGCCAAATCTGAAGAAAAGAAGGCGCTTTATTGGGTTGCCCCGATGGATTCTAACTACCGCCGGGACAAGCCCGGTAAGTCTCCTATGGGGATGGATTTAATTCCCGTATATGATGATGAATCATCAAGTGATGACTTCGGCCCCGGCTCAGTTAAAGTTTCTCCTCATGTCGTAAACAATCTTGGTGTTCGTACCGCACCTGTTGAGCTAAAAAATATGCATACTGAAATCTCTACGGTAGGTTATGTACAATATGACGAGGATAAGCTAATTCATATCCACCCACGTGTTGATGGCTGGATCGAAAAGCTTTATGTCAAGGCTACTGGTAACCCTGTAGAAAAAGGGCAGCCACTCTACACCTTATATTCTCCCCAGTTAGTTAATGCTCAAGAAGAATTGTTAATTGCCTTAAAGCGCAATAACAGCTCTCTAGTTTCGGCAGCTAAAGATCGTCTTAAAGCGCTGCAACTTTCAGCAGACTTTATTAAAGAATTAGAGCAAACAAGAAAAGTTCAGCAATCCATTACCTTTTATTCACCTCAAGCTGGTGTTGTGGATGGGTTAAAGATACGAGAAGGCTTTTATGTGAAGCCGGGAAATACGTTGCTTAGTATCGGCAAACTTGACCAAGTATGGGTAGAAGCTGAAGTGTTTGAACGAGATACTGCGATGATCAAAGAAGGGTTGCCAGTATCAATGACTCTGGACTATCTGCCCGGTGAAGATTGGACTGGCGTTGTTGATTATGTTTACCCAACTTTAAACAACAAAACTCGCACCCTTAGAGTTCGGTTGAAATTTGATAATCCTGATTTTCAATTAAAGCCCAATATGTTCGCACAAGTTTCGATTCATGCAAATCAAACCGACAGTACGATTATTGTCCCTAAAGAGGCCGTCATACGCACAGGTAAGCAAGACCGAGTGGTACTTGCTTTAGGTGATGGACAATTTAAGTCTATTGAAGTCACTATTGGTCGAGTCGATATCGATAGTATCGAGATTTTGCATGGATTAACTGAAGAAGATGTGGTTGTTACCTCTGCTCAATTCTTAATTGATTCTGAATCAAGTAAATCATCCGACTTTAAGCGTATGACCCATGATGAGGTGCCGAACTCAATTTGGATGCAAGGTGAAGTAAATAGCGTCATGACGGGGCATCGTATGGTCAATATTACACATGGTCCGGCTGAAGCTTGGGATTGGCCTGAAATGACAATGGACTTTAATATGGCTGAGAAAGTCGATGTCGATTTATTGAAGTCAGGTCAATCCTTGCACTTTGAGGTGTCTAAAACCAATGAAGGGGGATATGAAGTCACGGGGATTCATATCATGGGGGAGCCAGAAGTATCGTCAGCAACAGTTTCAGGTTTAATCAATGAAATAACCTTAGGTAATCGCACTGTCAATATTAGTCGAGGTCCAATAGAGAAGTGGGATAGACCTGCGGCAACGATGGATTTTATCGTTGAGGAAAACATAGACATAGCAGACTTTAAAGTTGGTGAAAATGTCATATTTACATTTGAAGTGAGAGATGACTTAGTTATCACTGAAATTTCCCTTGAATCAAATGAAAAAAACAGTGGCGAGCATGAGAAAAATCATGAAAAAAAAGCTGTTGTTGATCATTCGAATCATTAAGTTGGGAGAATAATAATGATTGAATCAATAATTAGATGGTCAGTGGGCAACCGTTTCTTTGTTTTATTAATCACGCTTATCATCGCTTTTGGTGGAATATTTGCGTTAAAAAATACACCAGTTGATGCTCTGCCTGACTTGTCAGATGTACAAGTAATTATCAAAACGAGTTATCCGGGACAAGCACCTCAGGTAGTACAAGATCAAGTTACTTTCCCTTTAACAACCGCAATGCTTTCAGTGCCGGGAGCGCAAACGGTTCGAGGGTACTCTTTCTTTGGTGACTCTTACGTCTACATTATATTTGACGACGATACAGACCTTTATTGGGCAAGGAGTCGGGTGTTGGAGTATTTGAGTCAAGTAGCTCCGAGTTTACCTGATTCGGCAAAACCACAGCTAGGGCCTGATGCTACAGGTGTGGGCTGGGTTTATATATATGCGCTTACGGACACTTCAGGAAATCATGATCTTAGTCAGTTACGTAGTATCCAAGACTGGTTCCTCAAGTATGAACTCCAAACTGTGCCGGGAGTTTCTGAAGTAGCTGCAATTGGTGGCATGGTTAAACAATATCAAGTGCAAGTTGACCCAGATAAGTTGCGAGCTTACGGCATACCATTGACTCACGTTCAAATGGCGCTGAAAAGAGGTAACCAAGAGACAGGTGCATCTGTTGTTGAAATGGCCGAAGCTGAGTACATGGTAACGGCTACTGGATATATTCAATCTGTCGGTGACATCGAAGAAATTCCGTTAGGCGTTAATGAGCAGGGCACGCCATTACGTATTGGAGATATAGCTGACGTTGGACTGGGTCCCCAGATGCGTCGAGGGATAGCGGAGTTAAATGGTGAAGGAGAAGTTGTAGGAGGCGTAATAGTCATGCGCTTTGGAGAGAATGCGCAGCAAACAATCATTGGTGTTAAAGACAAACTTGAATCATTAAAGTCTTCTCTACCAGAGGGAGTTGAAGTTGTGCCTGTTTATGACAGATCTAAGTTAATTGAACGAGCGGTCAACAATCTGTCAGATAAATTGATTGAAGAGTTAATTGTGGTGGCACTTATTTGTGCAGCTTTTTTGTTTCATCTGCGATCTTCTTTTGTCGCAGTTATCACGCTGCCGTTAGGTATTTTGGTGTCTTTTATTATCATGTATATGCAAGGTATCAATGCCAATATCATGTCATTAGGCGGAATTGCCATTGCTATTGGAGCCATGACCGATGGCGCAATTGTCATGATTGAAAATATGCATAAGCATATGGAAAAGACACCATTAACGGATGAAAATCGCTGGCAAATCGTGGCTAAAGCTGCAAGTGAAGTTGGGCCTGCATTGTTTTTCAGTTTGTTAATTATCACCGTGTCATTTTTACCCGTCTTTATTTTAGAAGCGCAGGAAGGAAGAATGTTTGCCCCTCTTGCCTATACAAAAACCTACGCAATGGCAGCTTCTGCTGGATTAGCAATCACGCTAGTTCCCGTTCTTATGGGCTATTTTATTCGTGGCAAGGTTATATCTGAAAAGAAAAATCCATTGAACCGCGTACTAACGGCGCTATATATGCCTGTCTTAAGGCAAGTGATGAAATTCCCTAAATCGACAATTGTAATAGCAATATTGATTACGGTAGTAGGCTTTTGGCCTGTTAATAAGATTGGTAGTGAATTCATCCCGCCACTAGATGAAGGTGACCTGATGTATATGCCAACCACTTATCCGGGCATTTCTATTGGTAAAGCTCGTGAGTTATTGCAACAAACGGACAAGTTACTTCGCACAGTACCTGAGGTTGAAACCGTTTTTGGTAAAGTTGGTCGTGCTGAAACCGCCACTGACCCAGCCCCTTTAACTATGATTGAAACTTTCATTCAGTTGAAACCACAAGAGCAGTGGCGAGAAGGTGTAACCACTGAAAGTTTAAAAGCTGAATTTGATAAGTTGGTTAAATTCCCCGGCTTAACCAATGCTTGGGTAATGCCAATAAAAACCCGAATAGATATGCTAGCGACAGGCATCAAAACTCCAGTTGGAATTAAGATAGCAGGACCTGATCTTGATACGATTCAAGAAATTGGTCAACAGATAGAACAACTGTTGCCAAAAGTAGAAGGTACTGCGTCTGTTTATTCTGAACGTGTTGCTGGGGGTCGTTATATCAAGGTCGATATCTCTCGCGAAAAGGCGAGTCGATTCGGGCTAAATATAGCTGATGTCCAGCAGGTCGTATCGACGGCTATTGGAGGCATGAATGTCACTCAAACTGTTGAGGGACAAGAGCGCTATCCCGTCAATTTAAGATATCCACAAGATTATCGAGATTCTCCTGAGCAGCTTTCAAGGTTACCTGTTATTACGCCAAATGGTCAGCGCATCGCACTAGGCGATGTGGCAGATATTCGTGTTGAAAATGGCGCACCGGGAATAAAAAGTGAAAACGCTCGTATTAATGGCTGGGCATTTATTGATATCGAAGGTGTTGATGTCGGCACATATGTAGACAATGCCAAAGAGTACCTTGATAAAAATTTAGACATACCAGCAGGCTACTCAATTTCTTGGGCTGGGCAGTATGAATATATGGAAAGAGCTAAAGAAAAATTGACTTATGTATTGCCTTTAACGCTAGCCATTATCTTGATCTTGCTTTATTTGAATTTCCGCTCATTTAGCGAAGTGGCCATTATTGTTGTGACATTGCCAATGGCGATGATTGGCGGCCTATGGTTGATGCATTTAGAAGGGTTTAACTTCTCTGTTGCAGTAGGCGTAGGCTTTATTGCGCTAGCAGGTGTTGCCGTTGAGATTGGGGTGATCATGCTGGTTTACTTGAATCAAGCTCTTACCGAGCTTAAGGAAAAAGCCAAGGAGCAAGTAAAACCTATATCAGATGGTGAGTACCGCGAAGCTTTACTGCATGGAGCTGGTTTGCGCGTGCGCCCTGTCATGATGACGGTAGCTACAATCATCATTGGTCTTTTCCCTATTTTATATGGAACAGGAACAGGTTCGGAGGTAATGAGTCGCATAGCTGCGCCAATGGTAGGTGGTATGACGAGCGCAGTATTACTAACACTCATTGTACTGCCAGCAATTTATTCAATTGTTAAGAAGCGAGACATAAATATCTTCAACCAAGCGTTATCCAAAAAATAAATTTCGTCGTTAAATTATAAACTTAAAAAAGAGGTAAATATGAAAACATTAATTAAATTTTTAACCGTAATCAGTGTCGTTTTTAGTAGTGCGGTATTTGCGCATGTGCATCTTGAAAAAACCGTGCCTGCTGATAATGCAATGTTAATGAAAACACCGGAAGAACTTAAACTTAATTTCAGTAAATAAGTGCGTTTAGTCAAATTATCTTTAAAAAATAAGAAAGGGG
>NZ_JBPOFP010000035.1:0-43061 GCF_051252315.1 Paraglaciecola sp.
AGTAGAGTCTGAACAAGTTGAAAATAACTCTGAGGTTATGAACACTTCAAATACTCAACTTTTGGCAATAGAAAATAAGATAGACGTCAAAAGAAAGGAGATTATTTCATTTGCTGAGGAGCATGAAATAACCTCTTTAGAGCGTGATGAAAACCGCTTATTAATTAAAGTAAAGGCTTTGAGTGCTAATTTAGATCAAGCTATTTCAGAAAAAACAGCTGCTCAAGCATTGTTAAATAGTTTAGTCGATTCAGTCCAAAAAAATCAGTCTATTATTCGGGATGAAGATAAAGCTGGGATTAACGCAACTAAACAAAGATTGCAGTTATTGACCAGAGAGCTATCTAGCCTTGAGCAAAAGTATACTCAAGCCTATTTAGAGCGAGACCCAATAATTGTAAATAAGCAACAAACAGTCACAGTGTTAGAAAAATCGTTATTTGAACAGTTAAAATCCAGTCAAAAACTTTATTTGCAAGATACTGAACGTGATTTAACTGCTGCAAATGAAAAAGTACTTCAAATGCAATTGCAATTTGAAGTGCAAAATCAACAAGCTCAAATATTCAGCCAAAAACTCCAAGAATATAAAATCTTGAATACAGAGCTAACGGCTTTGCAAGAGCAAGAACAAAAAATCCGCAATCAACAAGTTTCGCAAGAAGTTTCACAGCCCTTTGACGCTAAAATTAGTGTATTAGAAGCTCCATATACGCCTAATTTTCCAAGTGGTCCAGATTATTGGTTTATTTCTTTAATTAGTTTATTAGTGGCTTTTGTAAGCAGTGTTATTGCTTTACTTTTATTTGGATACGTAGTTAAACAAAAATACGTTCCTCAAGCTTCTACAAACTATATGGTGGTGCCAGGTCAAAGTTTAGATAATGGTTTATCTCAATTATCAGGAGCAGATCAAGTTCAACTTGCTCAAAATTCCCCGACGTTATCAATTGGAAGTGAGACTAGCCCTAATGAGATTTTGCGAGAGTTGACAGAAGTAGAATCCAAAGCATTGTACAGCGTATCAAATAGTGAAAGTAAGGTAATTATTGGGCTGGTTTACGCAGGCTTAAATATAGATGAGCTTTGTCAGCTTGAACGTAGTCATTTTTCTGAAGGATATTCTACGGTTTCTATTCAAACTGGTTCAAAGCGTATTTTAGAGCTGTCTCAACACTTGTCTGAGAATATTGCGTTATTTTGCCAGGATAATTCAGAATTAACTTCGTTTTGGTCGACTATTGACAAGGTTGAAGATCTAGAACAGGTGGTTATTAATACCGCGTATGACGTTGAATTGGAAAACCCCGAACAATTTAGTCTCAATGTACTTCGGCATACTTATATTTGTTACCTCGTTAGGTCAGGAGTAAGACTGAATGATCTTAATAAAATTGTTGGTAAGGTTTCTCCTAGTGATTTAGCCAAATATCGACCATTTCAACGGGTAGGTTCATCTATTGATTTTGAGACAATCAATCTACATTATCCATTACATAAACAAGTTAAGTGAAACCAATAAACTCCAACTACATTCAGATTTGGCGAACGGTGCAGTTAATTCCTATCGGATTTGTGTCTAGTTATGGGCAAATTGCTGATTTGGCAGGCTTGCCTGGTAGAGCAAGGTTAGTGGGTAAATCTTTAGGGTTTATTCCAAGTGATATGAACGTGCCTTGGTATCGCGTTTTACGTTCCAATGGACAAATTGCTTTTCCATTAGGTTCAGAGTCAGCGATTGTTCAAGCTGGTTTACTTCAAGAAGAAGAGGTGGTGGTAATCAACAACCGAGTCAAAATGAAGTTATTCCAATGGCAGCCAGATCTAATAGAAATCTTAAATAAACTAGAATATTAGTTTAGTGACTCGCTGCTTCTTTAATTATTATTTTTAGCTGATCACTTGTTACGTCAGAAGGACAAATTCCTTTATTCACTAATTCTTCCCTTATACATTCGGGATCATTTGAAGAGAAATTTGCGCTATTTTTTTGTACATAACGAGTGAGTTTTTGCTGTAATTTACGTGTTAAACAAGACATCTGTACATCTTAACCAGTTATTTAATAAGTCATTGTAAATGGCCTATAAGTATAATGAAAACTTATAGAGTAATAATCAATCCATTAATATTGTTATAATCAAAAACCAAGCCAAGATTAATTTGTTAATAAATTCATATAGATATAAATTTCAGGTTGGATGGGTGTAAAAAAAGCTGACAAATTAAGTCATTATGATTAATTGTTAGATTCTTCAACTTTATCTATTGTCTTATTATACTAGGTTCGTTAGTTGAATTTTCTCATCTTTAAATCAAAAAAGTTAAGTTATTAGGTATTTAATTGGAAAAGTGTATGAATATAAATGAAGGAAAATTTAGTCTAGATTTAGTACATATCGATGTGGCTCGTAACGCGACTGATGATTTCAATTTATTTCATGACAAAAAACAGTGGGATCAGATTGAAGGTAATCCTTTTGAAGGTCCTATTGCTTTAGGTTTCCAGTTAGAGTGCTTCATTGAAAATTTGGTTAAACGTTATCGTCAACATCATGATGAGATAAGCCTTATTGAACAAGAACAACTTACTTTTAGTAATTACTCCTTCAATTTTGCTGGTGTGGTTAAGCCTAAGGATCAATTGACCGCCTTAATCAAAAAATCTCGCTTGTCGTCAAGTGAGCAAACTGTTCTCTCTAATCGTGTAGTCATTAAAAATGAGCAAGGAATTGTTTTAATTGGCTTTAAAAGTGAATCTAGTCGACCTTTATTTGCTAATGATGTAGCGCTACATCAAACGCTTTTTATTGGAAATCTATTAGATAGAAACATAGTTGATAACACCGGCTACTTCTATAAAAGGAAATTCACAACTAACAGTAATGCCAAAAATTTCTTAACCAGCTCCTATGTTGAGCAGTCGGATTATCTAGATGAGGTTAATGACAAAATAGTATTTCCAGAAACCTATTGCACCAGTCTTATTTCTTGTGCGTTACTTGAAAGAGGAAAAGCAGAAGGTTTGGATTTTAAGCGAAACCCTATGGTGTATACGTCTCATAAAATATCTGTCAATAGACGCAATGTAGAAAAACTACGTAGTGACCAAAAAATCCATATTTTAGTTGGGCCGCCTATTTCAGATACTGAACCAGAAATTGAAGGTCATTCAGGATTGATAAAACACTATTGTTTTGCATTAAACCAAGAAAAAGAGGTGTTGTTTCAAGGAGAAATACAACTGGCCCCTCTTTCTTATATTTTGCCCAAATAGGTATAAATTTATTCTATATTCGCGATCTGTTCGCGCATTTGCTCGATAAGCACTTTTAGTTCTACTGCTGATTGAGTTGTATCTGTATTTATCGATTTTGAACCCAGTGTGTTAGATTCGCGGTTAAATTCTTGCATCATAAAGTCTAATCTACGGCCTACAGCGCCACCTTTATTGAGAATTTTTCGAGTTTCACTTATGTGTGAAACTAAACGATCAAGTTCTTCGGCTACATCTACCTTTTGCGCTAACATGACCATTTCTTGTTCGACTCTAGCAGCGTCTAATTCTATTTTTGCTTCTTCAAAACGATTTTGAATTTTATCTCTTTGCCATTGAATAATTTCAGGCATATAACCGGTAACATTATCAACTTCAACTTGGATGCCATCCAAACGCTGTTCGATAAGCGTTTTAAGGTTGCTTCCTTCCGTTGCTCGGGCTGCAATAAAGTCTTTTAGGGTTAAATCAAACTCGTTAAGAATGTCACCTTGAATGCTGTCCATATCAGCTTCTTCGGCTGCAATAACACCAGGCCAACGTAAAATGTCTACAGGGTTAACACCGTTTGATTGCCCTTGGCTTTGAACCCAGTCGGCGGCTTGCATTAATTGTTTGGCTAAGTCTTCGTTTAAGCTCAATTGGCCTACCGCTGCATCATTGGCCACAAATCTAAGTGCACATTCTACTTTCCCGCGTTGTAAGCTTTTACGAAAGCGTTCACGTAAAACCGGTTCCATGCTCTTAAATTGTTCAGGTAGACGAAAATAGGTTTCTAAAAACCTTTGGTTAACTGATCGAATCTCCCATACAGCTGTGCCCCACTCGGCTTTAAGTTCTCTGCGTGCAAAGGCGGTCATACTGTAAATCATCGAAAATTCTCCAAAAGTTTAATTGGGCACATTATACGCATATCACCTTTAAATTCGCTATCTGTGTGAGTCACTCCTGCATATTTTTCAGATAGCCTATTCAATAACAAATTATGCTCATAATTAACCAGAAACAATGTCTGTTTTCTGGTTATAATTCGCAGCAAATTTATTGATGGAGTACCACCATGCGTCCAAGTGGAAGAACTGCAAGCCAAATCCGCCCTGTAACAATAACCAGAAATTTTACCTGTCATGCTGAAGGATCGGTATTAATTGAATTTGGTAACACTAAAGTTTTATGTAATGCCTCTGTGACAGAAGGTGTACCACGTTTTATGAAGGGTAAAGGGCAAGGTTGGGTAACAGCTGAATATAGCATGCTGCCACGCGCTACTCATACCCGTTCAGATCGCGAAGCTGCGAGAGGAAAACAAGGCGGACGTACTCTAGAAATTCAACGTCTTATTGCTCGCTCATTACGTGCGGCGGTTGATTTAAAGTTACTAGGTGAAAACACTATTGTTGTTGATTGTGATGTAATTCAAGCAGATGGCGGAACTCGTACGGCTTCCATTACCGGTGCATGTGTTGCTTTAGCCGACGCATTGAGTTGGATGCGCTCTAAAGGCATTTTAAAAGCGAACCCAATTAAACATATGATTGCTGCTTTATCTGTAGGTGTTTACAAAGGAACAGCTATTGCTGATTTGGAATACCTAGAAGACTCAGACGCAGAAACAGACATGAATGTTGTGATGACAGACACAGGTAAATTAATCGAAGTGCAAGGCACTGCTGAAGGCGAACCATTTGATTTTGACGAATTAAACGAAATGTTAGAATTGGCCAAACATGGTATTCGTGAATTGTTCGACGAACAAAAGTCAGCGTTAAACTAAGAAAAATTAAGAGTTAACTATGCAAGATTATCAAAAAGCATTTATTGAGTTTGCCCTAGCTCGTAATGTTTTAAAATTTGGGCAATTTACTCTTAAATCTGGCCGCACTAGCCCGTACTTTTTTAATGCGGGGTTGTTTAATACTGGTGGTGATTTAGCCAAGTTAGGACAGTTCTACGCACAAGCGTTGCAATCATCCAATATTGATTATGATGTTTTGTTTGGACCTGCTTATAAAGGTATTCCAATTGCTACCACCACTGCCGTAGCGCTTGCGGATAAACATGGGGTAGATAAGCCTTATTGTTTTAATCGTAAAGAAGCCAAAACTCATGGTGAAGGTGGTAATTTAGTTGGCAGTCCTTTAGCTGGCAAAATCATGCTGGTGGATGATGTGATAACGGCTGGTACAGCCATTCGCGAATCTATGTTGCTTATTCAAGCTAACAATGCTGATTTAGCCGGTGTGCTGATTGCCTTAGACCGTCAAGAAAAAGGTCAAGGCGAGCTTTCGGCTATTCAAGAAGTTGAGCGAGATTTTAATACTCAAGTTGTATCGATTGTGAGCTTGGCTGACTTGGTTGAATATTTGGCTGATAAGCCAGACATGGCTGAACACTTAGTCAATATTCAGCAATATAGAGTCGATTTCGGGATATAGCTTTTTGATTGAATTAAACCTCTTTGATAACGCAGACTTTGAGCTTGATGCTCTAGGTCTTCGTTGTCCAGAACCTGTAATGATGATACGTCTTAAAATTCGTGAAATGCAGGTGGGACAAACTTTGGTGGTTACTGCAGATGATCACTCTACTACTCGAGATATCCCTAGTTTTTGCCGGTTTATGGATCACGAGTTATTAGCTACTGATACTGAACAAAGTCCTTATCGGTATGTGGTAAAAAAAGGCTGTTAATTATTGTGAGATAACATGTTGTCTAACAGTGACTGTAATAAATACCTCCGATCTGTCTCTCCCACTCTAGCTTCTATATATCGATACATGCTTTTAGTTTCTTGGTTATCACCTAATAACCCCCAAATATTATCTACATAACCCATAGTCACTTGTGGTGTGGTTGGTAGCTCTTGTTGAGAAAATCGAATTGCTAATAGTTGAGATAACTTGTCTATGAGTTCACTAAAACCGTGATCAATAACTTCCACTTCTTCTCTAAGAGCTTGTTCAGCTTGACTAATAATGTGTGCCGTTAACGCTCTTTTAGCCTTACGTTTACTGCGTGATGATTGCGCTATATTTGGATCTTGGTAACCATCGTCGCAGGCCACTAACATACCTCTTAATGATGCTAATCTTGAAACAACAGGAAGACGAAGAGGTTCTAATTGTTTTTCTGTTTCAACCAGCCATGTCAAAGATTTTTGTGGGTAACTAGGATCGAGCAACATGTATTTGTCAGTGATATTAGTTAACAGCAATAGTTGATGGATAATTTTTTCTTTAGCAATAGAGCGCATAGTTTACTCGGGCTGTAAGCGATTTTTTAATTTTCCATCCTGACTACTTGTCGCCCATTCTAATCCTTCTTCACGCAAGGTGATTTGTAATCGCACACTATTGGCTGAATTAGTCGACTCTTTGACCGCACTCGTTGTAGCGTTAGCCACCAAAGACAATGGATTTGAATTCGACTTTAATGCGACTTGAGACAACTTGTGTCTAATGGACTTGCTCACTACTTGGGTTTTTTCAAATGGGATTTCTTTATTGGCAACATTCTTTTTGAGCGATTTAGAAAACGCATCATCAATACTTCTCAATAACGCCTCTCGGGTGACTCGCGTTCCACCAGCTCGTTGTAATTCAGACATTTTGTCTAATGCTAGTTTTGATTCTTTGTCAAAAGACGCTTGAAAACTTTTGGTTTTACTCAGTATATCCTCATCATCTAAGCTCTGTTTAAATTGCTCCATTAGTGCTTTATGAATGTTACTTGGCGAGTCTAGTTCTGCATCTTTAGCAGGAATATGCTGTTCAAATGTTACGGGCATATCTATGGTTAATTCTGGCACGCGCACTCGAGGTAAGCTCATGCCTTCTAACAAAGGATTATCTTTATAATACTCTGCTACGGCTGCTGTTTCTTCATCTGCTAAACGTCTTGCATGAACTAAACTAATCATTACAGCACCTAACACTTCACTTAATTCTGACATGTTCCACTCCTGTAGTATTACTTAAATAAAAAGGGGCAATATGCCCCTTTATAACTAAGCTGCAGATTCCACTTCTGTTATTGAATTTTCTAAGATTCCTAACAATTTTTCTGTTCCTGCAGGCAGTTCATCTTGCACAGCTCTCACGTTTACCGACAAGCTATAAGTTCGCTCAATTTTAGATGAACTCGATTTAGCGCTTTTACTGGAATAACTTGCGCTAACTTTGACTGATACCGGCCCCCATCCACCTTTAGCTGATAAACTTGCGTTCAGGCTTTTTGATGACGACGTTGTCGATTCCTGTACTGAGTTTATTTTTGCGTTAAAACTAATGGTTGTTTCTTCTACTCGAATGAAAGGTATTGGTAACATTGTGAGTATGGGAACGGTTAAATCAAACTTCTTGGGTTCTACTGAGGTTACATTACCTTCGGCATCTTTTATTTCTACCGCCTTCATGTAACTGAATGTCACCATTGTAGGTTCATTTGTATCTTCATCAAAACCAACGGCTTTGATAAAATCTACAGAGGTTTGTGCAGATTGGGCTTGCGCCCGAACGACGGCATCTAAAGGCCCGCCAATCATAGATTTAAAATCAATACTGGAAAGTTCTTCTCCTATTGCCATGACAATTTCCTTGGTTATCTCCGGGAGTAACCCCAGATTTCTGTATTATTAAATACCTCTTTAAATTCAAGTCTTTAAAGAGGAATAGTGTGAATGTAAAACACTTCAATACTTCACTTAGTACCGAATAATTCAGATCTTCATTTTATTTGCTAACTTCGAAATATATGAAATACCGCATCCTAACAGTACGTTTAATACTTATAGCAGCGAGAAAATATTTTGCCAGTTAAGGTGGTGGTTTTTTGAGCAGATATTTTAGAGTGGAAAAACTAGCAACAAAGTATGTTGCTAGTTTGGTATTTTGAATTCTAAATTAAATTGGTTTGCGAAACTTAATAGTCCAGCGGTCTGTATTACCAGTGACTGACTTTACCCCTACTTCATATTCCAATTCGTCATCTTCACGGTAGTGTAAAGTACTAAAATCGACAAATTCAAAGCCGGCTTCTTGTATTTCTTTAATGGCTAAAACCGGATCAAACCTACGATTGTTGGATGGCGTGTTTTGCTCCATATGTCTTCGCGTATGGTCTACTACTGCATAGGTTCCACCCGCTTTTAATGCATCAAAAGCAAGTTTATTCATTTTACGACGACCTTCTTCTGCAAAGTTATGGTAGTTACGGAACGTTAGCACCATATCTACATTTTTCACCTCAAGCGTATTGGCTTCTAACGAGTAAAATTTAGCTCCTTCTTCTTTATAAATTTTTGAGTCTTCAGCTAGAATTTTTATTTTTTCAAACCCAGGCTGTTTTGCCAATTTTTTTATCGGGCCGGTATACAAAGCGCCGTAATATTGCCCTTTTTCAGCTACGGTTGGTGCTAATATCTTTGTATACCAGCCTCCACCAGGTATTAACTCAACTATTTTCATATCATCACGTAACCCAAAAAACTTTAGGGTTTGTAATGCTTTACGGTTTTTGTCTCGCTTTGTATCCTTTTCAGTACGAACTTCTGATTTTATCGCGGCTTTTATTTTGTTTGCCGTACTTTCAAATTCACTAGCTGCATAAGCACTGCTGCAAAGAGTGGTAAGCAGCAAAGTGGTAATAAGTTTTTTCACTAGGTATTCTCCATTTTTTGAATTGACTGGTTAAGTGCCCATTATCAGACCATGAAACCTTAAATAAAATTGCATAAAGTTTGAGGTAGGTACTTGAATTTGTTTATTAAATCATTGCTGGAAACGAACGCGAGAAAAACTCCTGAAATAGGCATAATTCATTTTGATAAAGTGAGAAATTAAAGAGCCAGAGTTTCTTTAATCTCTCGCAATTTGGCTTTGATACGTCGCATGTTTTCTGGGCCAGTTCTTAATAATTGCTTTTGAGGCGCAGATAAACCTTCTAATCGCTCATCTGCAAATTTGAACATAACGCTGTCTGTGAAAACTTCTACAGGTACAGGCACTTCTGGTGTGTCTAACAATACGTTAATTGCATCCGCTAATTTTTCTTCAAAGGTGTCTCTTGGGTTACTGATTTCAGCAAAAATTTCTTCGATAGCTGGTTTATATTCTTGATACAACTGAATTAAAGATTCAGTTTGAAGCGACTCAAACACATCAACATAAGGCACATATCGTTTGTAACTGGCAGGATCAATCCAATCTTTATCTGCTTGGCGATAGGTTCTAAAAGGCTTCTCTGGGTTAGATAATACATTGTGGCTTGCAGAAATATTTTCGTCAGCAAGTGTAGTCGTCATCACTACAAAACGCTGTAATAAGGATTCATCAATTAACAATCGAGCAAAGGCATCATAATCAGATAAGGAAAGTAACTTTGTTTTGACTGCGCCATCGCTAACGTCTAGTGGTTCTTCCACTGCAGGCTCTTCAATTACCAATGGCTCAACAGGTTCGGGCTCAGGTTCATAGGGTTCAGGCTCTACTATTTGAGGTTCGGGCTGTGGCTCTGGCTTTATTATAGGAGTATTGACCGGCTCATTAATTATAGGGAGAGGTTTAACGGGCGTTTCTTCAGGCCAAAAAAATACGGCAAGTATTATAATTACAACACTCGCTCCAATTATGAAATGAGGGACTAAAGATTTTTTTGCTTCGTCGTTCATGAATATTCCCATTGTATGCAACAAGCACTACATATTAACGTTTAGCCTACTTAATTTTAGTTTAAAATGATATGAACAGATTGTAAATTTGTGTAATCAAGCCATAGAAGCAAAGATTGAGAAAAGTAAATAATGAGATGGCTTGTAAAATAATAAAAACTCCCCAACTTGTAGCTTATGTAAATTAGAGGTAGCAAATAAATGATAGACTTAAGTGGTTATGAAGCGATTGTGTTTGACATGGATGGCACTCTTATCGATTCGATGGGCGCTCATGTGACCGCTTGGCAAATGACATGTGAATATTTTGGTCTCCCCTTTAACGCAGACTACATGTACGGATTAGGCGGAGTACCAACTAAACAAATTGCTGTTTTATTAAATCAAAAATTCTCTACCGATCACAACCCTGAAGAAGTGGCAGCAAAGAAAAGGGAATATTGGTCATCAATTCGCGATGTGCCGAGTAAAATTACTGAAACGTGTAACGTGTTAGAGCATTACCAAGGTAAGTTGAAGATGGGCGTAGGCACAGGCTCTGAACGCAAACATGCAGAAGATGTATTGTGCAAAACAGGAATAGATAAAAAAATAACCGCTTTGGTCACGGCTTCTGACGTAACCCATGGTAAACCTCACGCTGAAACTTTTCTAAGAGTCGCTGAATTATTAGGTGTTGAGCCAACAAAATGTGTAGTATTTGAAGATACTGAAATTGGACGACAAGCAGCAGAAGCCGCCAACATGGATTGTATTTTAGTCAAAGATGGAAAAATCCAAATGAGTTAATCATATTTTTGAAATACGGGAGGCTAAGTGAATATCATTTTATATGCGGTACCCGTATTTTTTTTATTGATTGCAACAGAGTTGCTTTTAGAAAAAGTAAAATCTACACAGTACTATCGGCTAAATGACACCATTAATAGTTTAACCGCGGGCGTTATGAGCCAAATGGTGGGGTTAATCAAGCTACTTATTCCCGTAAATATCTATCTACTGTTTTACCAATCAGTGTCGCTGTTTTCCTTACCTGATAGTCCATGGACGTGGGTATTGGCATTTGTGATATATGATTTTTGTTATTATTGGAATCACAGGTTGGGTCATGAAATGAATATTTTATGGGCTGCCCATGTGGTGCATCATTCAAGTGAAGAATACAATTTAAGTACGGCTCTTAGGCAATCCAGCAGTAGCTTTTTTAGTTGGATTTTCTATTTGCCGTTAGCCATTATGGGGTTTGAGCCAGAGCTGGTCTTGGCAGTAGGGGCTTTAAACTTAGTCTATCAATTTTGGGTGCATACTCGCCATGTACCTAAGTTAGGTTGGTTTGAATGGATCTTTGTCACTCCGTCTAACCACAGAGTACACCATGCGCAGAATCAAATTTATATCGACCGCAATTACGGCGGTGTATTTATTCTGTGGGATCGCTTGTTTAATACTTTTCAGCCCGAACTCGACAGTGAGAAACCTATCTATGGCATTCGTAAGGCTCTAAAAAGTTGGAACCCTTTGTGGGCCAACGTACATGTGTATAGTCAGCTTATTAAGGACTGTTGGCATGCTCAAAATTTTTCCGACAAGATACTTATTTGGTTTAAGCCAACTGGTTGGCGTCCTGCCGATGTCGAACAAGCCTACCCTTTATCTAAAACAAATTTAGCGCAATTCAAAAAGTTTGATATCCCACTTTCATTATCGAACAAGCTCTACAGCACATTGCAATATTTTATTATTTTGGTACTTGGATTAATGACCATTATGAATGTTTCGAATCTGAGCGATTTACAACAAGTGTTGCTAGTTGTGGGTATTCTGCTGAGTAGCTTATCCACTGGGTTTATATTAGAAAACAGATGGTTTTCTACTTGGACTGAATGGGCTAAACATCTAATGAGTTTAAGTTTGTTGTATATGTATGCCCTACCCATCTGGTTGGAATATATTTTATTTACTTGTTCGTTATTAAGTATCGTGATGCTGCTTGTTAAAGGTAAAACTATGATGGAATTAAAAGTGCCGGAGAAGACCAAATGAAAAAAATTAGCGGTTCAATTTTGTTGTTATGTTTTGGACTAATTAATACACACGCTAAAGCCGAGGTTTTACAGGTTTCTGAACACGGCTTTATCGTTGAAAACACAATTCAGACTGACAAAAAGCCTGAAGTGGTGTGGGCAAAACTAGTCAAGGACATTGATAAGTGGTGGCCTAAAGATCATAGCTGGTGGGGAGATATGGGTAAGCTTTCTATTCAAGCCTATGCCGGAGGTTGTTTTTGCGAGGTTTCGGACGATAAATCTGCTGAACACATGCGTATCAGCTTTGTTAATCCAAATAAAACTTTGCGAATGACAGGTGGTTTAGGGCCATTACAGGGTATGGGAATGTATGGTGCTTTGAATTGGGTATTGTCTGAACAAGAACAAAAAACACAAGTGACTTTAACGTATAGAGTAACTGGGATTAATCCAGAAGGATTTGAAAAGCTCGCGCCAATAGTTGATAGAGTGCAATCAATTCAATTGAATGAACTAAAAAAGTATTTAGAAAAGCGGCCTTGAGTGCTTAACATTTAAACGTTTTAACTAAAGCATGCATTGCATGGATGTGAGGCAAAAACACATGAATAATATAGATACCCAGCTTCACTCTTATATCACTATCCTTTTACTTTGCTCAAAACTGCTTCGACTTTATTTTTGGGTGTTTTTGCTAACTTTTGAATAAAAGAGAAGGGCACTTCTTTAGTGTCCATTTGGCTAGCAATGTCATCAACCATAGCCATCCACAACTTTGCGGTCATTTCTGAATCATATAAAGCACGGTGAAACTGACCTTCAGATTGAATATTTTTATAGCTAACTAATGATCCTAGCTTGTGATTCGGTGCTTGCTGGTAGACACGTCTAGAAACCAGTAAAGAACAAGCAAACTGACCCTGATAGGATTGTGAAATTCGCCCCAATTCTGCATCTAAAAATCGTTTATCAAAAGAAGCATTGTGGGCCACAAGATTGCTATCCCCAATAAAATTTGCAAACTGATGCATCACTTCTTCACAGGGAGCGGCGGAACTCAACATTTGGTTAGTGATACCGGTATAATTTTCAATGAAACGGCTCACTCGTTTACCAGGGTTCATTAAACCTTGAAATCGTTCCACTACTTCGCCTTTTTGTAACCTAACGGCACCTATTTCAATCGCTCGGTCACCCATGTCCGGAGATAATCCTGTGGTTTCAAAATCGAGAACAATAAGGGAGTCAGCGCACGTTTGCGTCATCAAAGGTTTACCTAGTGAGTGAAACAGTGAGTTTAACAAAAAGCGACCCAAGGATTAAGTCGCTAAGTAAAAATACCAAGACCTCCACAATACTTTTAGGTAACTCTTTGTTTTATATGGTAATGCACAGTTTAATTTTTTGGATACCGAGATTTCACTGTGCCCGTATCCTGACTTGCTACGCGTGAGCCTAATTAATAAGCTCTGGATTTACCGTTTAAGTCATTGTTAATAATTATCAAGCAGCGCTCAGCTTACTTACTTTGCTGCTGTAACCATTGAAATAGATCAGGCTCGACTCTATCACTTGCCCCAGTGATACTATGAGTTTCGCTGGGAAGAAAAGGCCAAAGTGAAGTAGTAAAATGGGTACCTTCTAGGTAATTGGTTAACTTGGCTCTTTCACTGGGATTGCAGCCGTTAATCGCATTGGCTGCGGTAATACCTGTATTGGTAATTAGGTTAGAATCTTGAGTGCCTACAAAGCTCCACATAGGTACGTCAGCAGCATCACAAACATTACCTGGCACGCCTTGAAACCAGCCTCCCGCAATGGGTACAACCGCCGCGACTTTATGGGGATAAATTGTCATATAACGCAAGGATATATTGGCTCCTTGGCTCCACCCAGCGAGATAAATACGTTGCGAGTCAACCTGATAGTTTATCAAGGCATATTCTATAAAATCATCAAGAGCTTGGGTATCTAGACCGTCTTTTCGATGGGGGGATAGAATGACAAATGGTAGTTCGGTATCCCAAGAATCAAAGTTAATCACTGCCGGCAAACCACAACACTCTACGTCATGCAGGTTACCAGAGCCCGTAGCTCCAGAACCATGATTGAAAATAATTAACGGTGCAGAATAATTAACACTACTATTATAACCTTTAGGTAAATGCTCAATATAACCTAGTTCGGCTGGTGTATTATTTGGCTGACGGTATGATTGCCGCACGGGCTCAGAGTCGAATACTCTCACTATACGATTCGCCTCACCCATTGCCCCATTTAAATCCGTGACCTGATAACGAAGTAAATAGTCAGCCACTACTTGGGTATTTACCGCCCCAACAATGGAAATACTGGCAGACAAGTCTCCATCCTCTTGATCAGTCGCCTTAGCTCCGCTCTCATTATAATTTTGACCTAAAGACAAAATCACAACGCGCTCGCCTAACAAAGTTATCTCTGGCTGGGTATTATTACTGTCTTGGACTATTTTATTATCTGGTGACGGATCAGACAATTCAGGGGACGTTGAAACTAAAGATGAGCCGCCACAACCTATAAATAATCCACAAACTAATACAAATCCCGAATATTGGTATATTCCCATAACTCTTCCTTTCCCCATTAGGGATTCAATTTATGAAATAGAATCCTTCGTTTAGACGTATTTATCTATCCAAGATAGTAATGCCCCAACCACTGTAACGTCTAAAACGAAGCGTGTTAAAGATAATCACACTTAAGTTAGCTCAAGTCAGCCGTATTCTATTATGAGGACATGTATAACCTTTTATTAATTTCAGAGTATTACATTTTGGCCGCCTGTTTTTACAAAATAGGCCTAGACAAAGTGTTCTGTGTTCGGCGTATTATGCTAGACAAATGTTTGATACGGGGCGCCTGTAACGGGTGAAACCGTCTCTTGGACTGCAGGCGAATTTAAACAGGTTTATTGTTTTATTTAATAGTTAAAGAAGCGCTAAAACAACAAGGCCTTGACTAGAGAGTTAAACTATCTGGTCAAGGCCGAGTTATTAATAAAAGTCTGTGTTTAATGTGAGTTAAATTCGACTTTAATCAATTCAACAGAATCAGTAAAAGTTAAGGTTTGTAAATCACCCTTTCCTTCTACATTAATAGTATTAACTTGCTCGGGCCACAAGTCGCGCAATGCATCATGTTGAATACTCAAGTTTTCAAGTTTAGCCGGTTGTTTGGTTTCTTGGTAAACCCAAAAAAATTGACCTTCAATTTCATACCCCACTACTTTTAAGGGTAATGGTTTTTGTTGATTATCAAACAAACTAAATCTCTGATCTACATATTGACTAAACTGAGTTTGGGTTTCTTTTGAGTCTAAGATATCAGCGTCTTTTCCAAAAATCTGTTTTACCGCATGTTCTGCATCGTGCACTCTAAATCTATGCATAACTTCAATGTTTTGGGTGCGGGGATTAAACAAAACCGTACTGATGGAAGACTTTTGCTGATGAGCACTGGCAAGCTGCGTTACTAACAGTAATGCAGTTGCCATTAAAATAAATAATCGGTTTACCATTATTTACCTAAGTACTCTTTTTTACCTGTCTCTTTATCAAGTTCTGTTTTGATATCTTGCATCAGATCTTGAGATACCTTTTTGGTACTCTTCTTCTGTTTGTATGCTTCAATTCGAGACTCAATCATTTTACGAGGGAAGTGGTTATTGTGCGTGTTTACGTCAGCAGTTTCCCATCTTGGATCAACTGTTACACTCACCAATTCTTTATCTTTGTCGGTAATAATCAGTTTGTTAACTGCTTTAGAAGTACGACGCCAAATTTCAGCCGGGATATACTGATTTTCCTTGCTGCCATCTTCGAATGTTAATTCAAGGATAATAGGCATGACTAATCCACCAATATTAGAAAACTCCAACACATAGTAGTTTTTATCTTCTTTAACCGCGCGTTCAAAGGCTGCTTTTTCCCAAGGTTTTAATCCGTTTACAAACTTATGATATTTGTTTCTTTCTTTGTTAGTTACGGTGAAACGATCGTTTGCGTCGTAGAAATCTTTAATGTCTGGAAAACGGTCAACCCATAACTTTTTACCTTCGGCTTTATTTCGCTCATCAGTAAGAGACAAAGGTTTGTCTAATTCAACTTGGCGCTGACGGGCAAAGTCGATATCAGGGTTTTTAGTATCTAAACGCAACTTGTAAATGTTATCTAGTGAAATATCTACATGGTCTGTGCTGTAAAACCAGCCACGCCAGTACCAATCTAAATCAACGCCAGACGCTTCTTCCATTGTACGGAAAAAGTCAGATGGTGTAGGGCGCTTAAATTTCCAGCGCGTTGCATACTCTTTAAAGGCAAAATCGAACAAGTCTCTGCCCAATATGGTTTCACGTAGAATGTTTAAAGCAGCAGCCGGTTTGGTATAAGCATTTGGGCCTAAACGTAATACGCTATCTGATTGGGTCATAATAGGTACTTGAATTGAAGACTTCATATAATCTGTGATGTCTCTTGGCTCAACACCCCAAGGAATAGTTGGATCCCATTCGCGACCTGCTACACCATCTAAAAAGCTGTTAAGCCCTTCGTCCATCCAAGTCCATTGACGTTCGTCAGAGTTGACTATCATAGGGAAGTAGATATGCCCTACTTCATGGATAACCACTCCAATCAAAAAGCGTTTTTCAGCTTGTGAATATGTGCGGCTGCCATCTTTTTGTAATTCAGTTCTAGGGCCGTTAAAGGTGATCATTGGATATTCCATGCCACCTACAGGACCATTTACTGACTGTGCTACTGGGTATGGGTAATTGAATGAAAAGCGGTTGTACACATCTATGGTATGGATAATAGATTCAGTAGAATACTTCTTCCATAAATCGCCGCCTTCTTTAGGATAAAAAGACATAGCCATGACCAATGGTTGTTCTTTGTCATCTTGTTTATACCCACGGGCATCCCACATAAACTTACGTGAAGAAGCCCAAGCAAAGTCTCTTACGTTGTCCGCTTTGAATTTCCAAGTTTTAGTTTTGTTAGTGCCTGACTTTTCGTTTTCTAAGGCTTCTTCTGCAGTGACAACAAATACTATACGCTCTGCTGTTTCAGCTTCTTTAAGTCGCTTACGTTGTTTGGAGGTTAAGACATCATTTGCATTCTCTAACGAACCTGTAGAACTAACAATGTGATCAGCAGGTACTGTTAGTTCAACTTCGTAATTACCAAATTCTAAGGTAAATTCACCACGACCAATAAACTCTTTGTTAGTCCAAGCTTCATAATCTGTATAAGAATGTAAGCGTGGAAACCATTGGGCTAACAAAAATATGTCATTGCCGCCGTCACGTTTATCATTTGGAAAATGTTCATAACCCGCACGAGCTGAAACGGCATCTTCCTCAACAATGTTAAAAGCAAAATCTAAAGAGAATGTGACTTTTTTACCCGGCTTTAAATGAGTCGGTAAGTCAATACGCATGTTGGTGCCAACAATGACATGGTTTAATGATTCACCACGTTTGTTTTTTACACCACTGATGTCATAACCCAGTATGTTATCGTCAACAAATTGTTGGCGACGTAACGCTCCTAAGCTTAATTGAGCGGGTTTGTCTGATGAAGCCGCAGATGTTGCTGGACCTCTGTTACCTATGCCACCAAAAGTGGTTGTTGTGGCAGACATAGAATCACTTTTAAATTTATTTTGGTCTAATTGTATCCACAAGTACTTGAGCGTATCGGGAGAATTATTATGATACGTAATGGTTTGGCTAGCTTCTATGCGACGTTTGCTTTCGTCTAATTTTGCTTGGATTTTATAATCAACTTGCTGCTGCCAGTATTTGTGACCAGGTTCGCCTGCGGCATTTCGGTATACATTAGGGGTAGGAAGAGATTCGTCAAGTTGTCGAAATTTATCTTCAAAACTTCCTTTAGTTTGGTTAATGCTAGCGTTGGCTGTGAGTAACACAGACAACGATAACACTGATATCGTAATTAATTTGTTGAACATACTTTTCCCTGATTTTTATTTAATAGTGATTGCAGCTTTTTTATTTTTTTTACTGCGAAGTGAATTTTATTGTATTTTTATGAATAGTTTTTGTTTAATTCGCCTTCTTTTAGACGGATTTATGCGGTTTTCGCCGAATAACCTATGTTTTTGCAATAAATGTTTCCATTTGTTGGATTTATTAGGGCAAGGTTCCATAGCTTATAACTACAAAGGCTTGTTAATACTGCTATTTATCGTAATCTAAGGCGCTATACAGATGAGGCTTAACATGACTATATTTAACTGGAAACGTGCGGTGATAAAAGTGGGCAGTAGTTTAATTGCGCCCAGTAATCATCAGTGCAGTACCCAGTATCTAGAGGCAATAGCTAAGTTTATTAGTGATAGCCGGAAACAAGGGAAAGAGGTTATTTTAGTCTCTTCAGGCAGTGTTGCTGCTGGAAGGGGTAAAATTGCCCATAAGCACAAACCTTCTATTGCTGAAAAACAAGCGATGGCAGCGATTGGTCAAACTCAAATGATGGCAAATTGGGCTAGTTTATTTGATTTTGATTGCGCGCAAATATTACTGACATCTGATGATTTACATAACAGAACGCGATATGTGAACATAAAAAACACCTTACGAGAGCTGTTAAAAAACAATTCATTACCCATAGTAAATGAAAACGACACTGTGGCAGTGAACGAACTAAAAGTAGGTGACAACGATAATTTGGCAGCCTACACAGCCTTAGTGGCAGAAGCGGATACTTTGATTATTTGCTCAGACATTGATGGCTTATATGATGCTGATCCCCGTAAAAATCCGACGGCTAAGTTAATGCCAGAGATCAACAATATAGATCAAAGCATTTTTGATTTAGCCGGTGGTGCTGGTAGTGATGTGGGTACCGGAGGCATGCAAACTAAAATTCAAGCGGCCGAAAAATGTGTGAATTCTGGAATTCAAACATTGATAGTCAATGGGCGAG
The DNA here is from genome assembly GCF_051252315.1 of Paraglaciecola sp. Classification (GTDB taxonomy): domain Bacteria; phylum Pseudomonadota; class Gammaproteobacteria; order Enterobacterales; family Alteromonadaceae; genus Paraglaciecola. The sequence continues at coordinate 18,962 of NZ_JBPOFP010000035.1, forward strand.
ATGCCAGTGCATTTGAAACGTTAGCTAAGGGGCAAATCCCAGGTACTTTGTTTACTCCAAAAACAACCTTAGATAATGCTAGAGATACCTGGTTGCGCCATACCTTAAAAGTACGGGGCACCATTAGCGTAGATTTAGGTGCAAAACAGGCGTTATTGGAAAAGGGCGCGTCTTTACTGCCTAGTGGCATTATTGATGTGCAGGGCCAGTTTGACGCTGGAGAAGCGGTTAATATTTGTTTTGAAGAACAGCCGATAGCAAAGGGGTTAGCGATATTTAATGCCGCTGATTTAACCTCTATAAAAGGTCTTAAAAGTAATCAAATTGAAGCTAAACTAGGTTATGCATCTAGTAAAGAAGTGATACATAGAGACGATTTAGTCTTATTATAAATAGGCTTTTGCCAACATATTTAATTTTTAATTGAGGATATACCATGAGTTTTTCCATCGCCGACGCTGCACAGCAGGCTAAAAAAGCCGCACGCCAAGTAGCTAACTTAAATGCTGAACAAAAGAATCAGTTATTAACAGACATTGCTGAAGCTTTATCTGAAAATACACCCAGCATTTTAGCGGCTAATGAGAAAGATCTTGCTGCAGGAAAAGAAAACAATCTAGATGCAGCTATGTTAGATCGTTTAGCGCTCGACCCAGCACGTATTCAAGGTATTGCTGATGCAGTTATTGAAATTGCAGGTCAATCAGATCCAGTGGGAAATATCTCAAGTATTCAACGTATGCCAAGTGGTATCCAAGTGGGTAAAATGCGTATTCCTTTAGGTGTTATTGCGATGATTTATGAATCTCGCCCTAACGTGACTATCGACGCCGCTGCTTTATGTTTAAAAGCTGGAAATGCTGTGGTTCTGCGTGGAGGTAAAGAAGCGTTACATTCAAACTTGGCTTTGGCTGAATGTATTAAATCCGCTTTAGCTAAACAACAAATTGATCCTGCAGCTGTAGTGGTTATTCCTGATACTGATCGCGCGGTCATGAATGAGTTAATGACACTAAATGATTCAATTGATTTGATTATTCCTAGAGGTGGCGAAGGCCTAATTCGTTTTGTTTCTGAAAATAGCAGAATCCCCGTTATCCAACATTACAAAGGTGTTTGCCATTTGTATGTTGATAGCGCTGCAGATGAAGATAAAGCCTTAAACTTGCTTAAAAATGGTAAAACTCAACGTACGGGAGTGTGTAATTCTCTTGAAACATTAGTGGTACATCAAGATGTTGCTAAGAACTTTTTACCAAAAGCGGCTGCTATGTTGGCCGAGCACAGTACTGTGGTACATGCTTGTGAAAACAGTATTGGGTATTTCGCTGATGCAACACCTGCTACAGAAGATGATTGGCATGCAGAATATTTGGCGATGGAAATTGCAGTTAGAGTGGTTGCTGATTTTGATGAGGCCATTGAACATATTGAAGAGTATGGCTCAGGGCATACAGAAGTGATTGCCAGCCAAGATTATTCCAAAACTCAGGAATTTATACGCCGAATTAACTCTGCTGTAGTGATGGCCAATGCTTCTTCACGTTTTTCAGACGGTGGTCAGTTAGGTTTGGGTGCTGAAATTGGTATATCGACTAGTAAGTTACATGCCTACGGGCCTATGGGAGCTGAATCACTAACAACAGAAAAATTCATCGTGATGGGAGATGGCGAAGTTCGTCAATAACCCTGCATGATATTTATCTGATGGATATCAAACACTTCCTGTTTGATTGGGGCGACACCTTAATGGTAGATCTTCCTAACCAAACAGGTCCTATGTGTGATTGGCCTGAAATCCAAGTGGTGGATGGCGCTTTAGATTGTTTAATTAGATTAAACAAAACCAGTCAATGCCACTTAGCGACTAACGCTGAAGACTCCACAGAAATTCAAATTCGCCAAGCGTTGCAAAGAGCGGGATTAAGCCAGTACATTCAACATATATTTTGTCGTGAAAATTTAGGTGTAGGTAAAACTGAGCCTGAATATTATGCCAAGATAGTGAATAAGCTGAATACACCCGCCAAGCAAATTATGATTACAGGCGACTCGTTGGATAAAGATGTTTATCCAGCTTTAAGTGCAGGGCTTAATGCGACTTGGTTTAACCCAAGTCAAGATATTCAAATAATTGGAAATTCAACTATGATTCAGGGTCATCAAAACATAGTTGAAATTCATGAGTTTTCGGATTTAGACGGGCTTTAAAACAGCTCTAAATCTGTGTTTGACGAGGTCGTTTCTTCTTCTTGTTTAGTGTCTTCTATAATTTCTAATACTTGGTTGGACAATAAACACAGCTGCTCTTGTATATCGAGCAACACTTGTTCGACACTCATCATACGTTGCCCACTTTTTTCAAATAAATCGTGGAAAAATGTTTCTTGTATTTCAGTTAATTCTAAACTGTGAAAGCTGCTCGCCATAGTACCCATCATGTCGGTTACGACAGAAGAAATTAACTGATTATGGGTGGTGACACTGGTTTGGACATTACCAATTGTAGTACTAAGTTTATCTGTAACTAAGCTCAAACCTGCCTGCCTTTTCAGGTCAATAACCTTGGCTTCTAATCCTTCGATTATTGCTGCAACAATATCTCGAACTTCGCCCGCCTCTGCTTCATCTTTTGGCATGTTTTTGATTAAGAATGAGGCATGAGCGTCATTAACTAATAATCGATTGCCAAAAGCATATAACCTCCCTGCATCCTTTAGAGCCACAAATAACTTTCGTTCAATTGGGTTTATCTGATTATCAGAAGGCGCATTGAAGTAACAATATTCGTCTGTTCTTAAAACCAGACAAGCCTTTAGATCCCAAAACTCCATCGCTTCAAAAAATAAATTAGCAACTTGTTCTGGAGTGCTGCTATGAAAAAGGTTTTTAAAAAAGTTCATGATATAGCCATAGTGAGACGCTTGTTTCATAGAGGTCATGGCTAATGATTGGGTGTCCTGGGCGTCATTGATTAGCGTATTTCGCTCTTCAATTAATGCGCCAAAACTTGTCATTTTGGTAACGAGTTCAGTATTTGAAAAGGGTTTAGCAATAAAATCATGGCCACCAGCGTTGTAGGCTTTAATTTTGGTGGTCGTATCATTCTTCTCTGATATAAAAATGATGACGACTTTTTTACCGCAATTTAATGTTGAAAAGTTTTCGTAAGAAGAAGTGCAGTCCATATCGGGCAAGTTGATATCAATTAATATGATGTCGGGTTTGTATTCGTTAGCTTGTTTAATAGTGTCTTGGTTAAGATCTGTGGTTAAACAGTCAAATTGTGACGCTAATGCTGACTGCACGTTGTTTCGAGTCTCGAGACTATTATCAACTACCAATATTTTTTGCATGAACTTCCCTATCAAACCTAAACTTTAATCTAAGTTAGTCTATTTTGGCGTTTATTCCAATCATTTATCCGCAATTTTAGGGTAATTCACCGATTTTTTGCGGTAAGTATAATTGCCCTAAGGTTTTGGTTATATTACTAAGTGCCAAATTAATAGGGCCCTAGAGACTTTTTACCATTCAGCTCTAAGTTAGTTAATTGGTGGCAAAGCCGATTGCTCGATTAAGGCATGGTAAAACTGTATTGATCGCAGGTAGTCGTCTACTGAAATTTGTTCGTTGATACCGTGGAACTGTTTCAGTGTTTCAGAATTTAGCGTGACCATCATAAAACGATATATGTTGTCCGACAGGCCATGGAAATGTCTGGCATCTGTGGCACCTATCATTAAGTAAGGGGCGACTAAAATATTGTCGTCTATGCGCCTAATAGTTGATTCGATTAGGTTAAAACCATAACTATCAGCAGGTGAAACCGCAGACGCTTCATTTGCCAGTTCAGCGGTAATTTCAACTTGTGGGTTATCTATGACTTTTTCTAAATGTGCACGAATACTGTCTTGTGTGTCTCCCGGTAATATCCGAAAATTTACCACTGCACTGGCCACTGTGGGTAATACATTTGATTTGGTACTACCTTGCAACATAGTCACTGCAGTAGTGGTTCGGGCGCTTGCTGCGGTACTAGGTTTAGCGGTAAGTACTTGCATGACGATAGGCTCTAAAATCCACAAATTAGCCAGCGGTATACGCAAAGATAGGTCGGTTGCGTAACCAATACGTTTAAACATCAATTCAAAAAAGTCGAATTTAGCGGCAAAGGGATTGTTTTCAACTTGCACTATGGCTTGTGCCAAAATTCCCGCCGCTGTATGTGGCGGAGGTTGTGATGAATGACCGCCCTCTCCTTTAACGGTTAGACGAAAATTAACAAAGCCTTTTTCGGCCACACCAATTAGAGCAACTTGTTGCGATACGCCCGGTACTAAACCATCTGCAATAATACCCCCTTCATCCATTACAAATTCAAATTGGGTATTTTGTTGTTTGAAATGTTTAGCTATTGCTATGGCACCTTTGCCTCCTACTTCTTCATCGTGGCCAAAGGCAAAATAAATACTACGTTTGGGTTGTTTACCTTGAGATAAATATAACTCCATCGCTTCCATCAAGGCTATCACGCTGACTTTGTCATCTATGGCTCCTCTGCCCCATATTGTGCCGTCAACTAGTTTTCCTGAAAACGGGTCATGTAACCATTTGTCTTTTGAAGCAGGATCAATTGGCACTACGTCCATATGGCCCATAAATAGAGCCGGTTTCAATTGTTTGTTTGTGCCTTCTAAGTGGTACAGTAAACTAAAGTCTTCAAACTTAGTGATTTGTGTTTTTTGATGGGTCAGCGGAAAGTTAGTTGCTAAAAATTGATGAAAAGATTCAAAGGCGGCCAAGTCAATTTTACTTAAATCGTCATAAGAAACGGTTGGAATTTGTATTGCTTGGCTAAATCGTTGGATAGCCTGGTCTTGATCAATATTAATCGCTGGAATAGGAGTTGATACTTGGTACTGATGGTTCTCGAATACCGAATAAGTGCGATAGGCGACTACTGAAATGAGTAAAATGATGATGATGGCGATTGAGAGCAATATTTTTTTCATCGAGAGACTACTTAGTTTCTAATTTAAAGATAAACTTAAGTGCAGTATAACCTTTCATTAAGAGGATTAAACCTTTGTCTAGTCCCTTGCTATTTTTAGTCGTTGTTCTCATTTGGGGATCCACTTGGCTCGCTATTACCTTTCAATTTGGAGAGGTAGATCCGGTATTATCCGTGGCTTATCGATTTTTTGCTGCTTCTTTTATTTTGTTTTGTTACTGCAAATTCAAAAAGTTATCTTTAAGTTTACCTACCCATATCCATGTGAAAATGGTTTTTGTTGGTTTGTGTTTATACACAATGGACTATTCATTGTTGTACCAAAGTCAGCAATACATTATTAGTGCTATTGTGGCGTTAATGAGCTCTGGAATGGTGTACATCAATGTATTATTACGTCGAGTATTATTAAAAAAGCCGATTCGATTTGAAGTCATGGTAGGGGCGACTTTAGGCATGATTGGTATAGGTTTAATCTTTTTACCGGAGTTCTCAAAAGTAACGGCCAATGACTATTTAGTTTTAGGGATTAGTTTTGCTTTAGGTTCATTCTTTTTTGCATCTTTAGGTAATGTGATTTCTGAACGGATTTTAGATCATGGCACGCCTGTTATTCAGATGAATTTTTGGGCTATGAGTTATGGCGTAGTCTTTCTATTTATTGCGGTTTTGTTTAGTGGTGTTGAGTTTGTGATCCCATCCAATCCTAACTATTACCTTTCAATGTTTTACCTTACGGTTTTTGGCTCGGTCATAGCGTTTGGGGCTTATATGCAATTAGTTAAACAAATGGGCTCAGATAAGGTCGCTTATGTTGTTTTGGTGTACCCCATAGTTGCACTCATTTTGTCCACCATATTTGAAGGGTATGAATGGCATACGGAAGCATTTGTTGGCGTAGCAATAGTGCTAATCGGTAATGGCATTGCTATGGGAAAAATACCTTTAAAGCGCAAGACGGATATTAAATCCGGTTAAATCCGACTAACCACGGGCTCTGTCGGACTCAAATAATTTATCATCAACTTTCGTACGAATAGTAGATGAACTGATAGTAATAATAAGTACATTTTTTTGCTCTCAATTAAGTATTCATTCTAATAGTCTTTGTTTGTGAATATTTATTACATGGAATTTGTAATAAAAAAAAATTTGCTCAGACTAATACAAAAAACATTCAACTGATGTGATAAGAAGTACCTAAACTTGAGTCGTGAATTTTTACAAATTATGGATGAACACGCTGCTTTGCTCGGTCGAGTAGCCGCGACCTATGAGGCCAACTTTCATTTACGCCAAGAGTTGTTGCAAGAAATCACTTTAGCTGTTTGGCAGTCGTTGGAAAAATTTAAAGCGCAAAGCAGTATTAAAACTTACATTTTAAAAGTGGCTCACAATAAAGCCGTAACGCATGTCACTTACCAAGCAAAGCTACCTCGCAATGATAGTTATTGTGAAGTCCATGAACCGGCAGCTAATAGTGAAAAAAGCGCGGAAATTCAGGTACAGCAACAGCAAAAAATTGAGACCTTACTAGAAGAAATTCGCCATATGCCTATACAAAGTAGACAAATCGTCACCATGTCCATGGAGGGGTTAAGTTATACCGATATAGCAGAGGCGTCAGGTGTCACTAAATCTAATGTGGGTGTGATCCTAAATCGAACAAGAGCTGCGTTAATGGAGCGAGTCAATCATGACGAATAACATCGACCCTTTAAATCAACTTTGGCAACAACAAAGTGTAGAAAAACCTGATGTGTTAGTGACCAAAAAACAATGGAAAAACACGCAATTAAAGCATCGAATGTATGCGCTGTTAGACATACTTAGTTTAGTTTTGCCTTTTGGCTTTGTTCTATTTTATGCGGACAAATTGGATAGTTTTACGCGCATATTATTAATCTGTGTTTTTGCACTATGTGTGCCTTTTGTGGCTTATCTTATTTGGTTAAGGCGGTTTGCCATTGGTTGGTCTAGTTCAGACACTGAGCAACATATACAAAAATTGCGTAAACAAATTACCAATAATATAAAAATTGCTTTTGTGACTAAACATTCAGTTTGGCCCTCGACACTCATGCCTGTTGTGCATTTGGGAGGGCTGTATTATTTAAATATTTTACCTCTTGAGAAGATTATGGCGAAAGCACCCTATTCAATTGCCATATTAGTAGTCGTGTTACCTATAGTTTGGATTTGGGCAAATAAACGACAAAATCGATTTATTAACGATCTCGCAAAATTAAATCAACTCTTAGATACGGGTTCAATTAAATAGCCACACATAATTTATGGTTGAAAGCCAGACTAGGCTCAGTATCCTAGCCATTAGTTAATCCTACTGGAGGTTGGATTTGTTGTGGCAGAAGGACGCTTTATACTTGCCGCTCTAGCTAAGAGGTCTTATGAAACAAATTTCTCAACTACTTGAAAACAATAAAAACTGGTCTGAATCCACTAAAGAAACCGATCCTGAATTTTTTAACCGTTTGTCTGAAAGACAAAGCCCTGAATATTTGTGGATAGGGTGTTCTGATAGTCGTGTACCGGCGAATCAAATTGTAGGTTTAATTCCTGGTGATATTTTTGTGCACAGAAATGTTGCAAACCTAGTTGTTCATACAGATTTTAACTGTTTGTCTGTACTGCAATATGCCGTGGATGTATTAAAAGTCAAACATGTCATAGTATGTGGCCACTATGGTTGTGGCGGTGTTGATGCTGCGTTAGGTGATCAACAGTTTGGTTTAATTGATAACTGGTTAGGTCATATTAAAGATCTCGCTTATAAACATAGAGAAGAGTTAGCAGGCTTAAATGACCATGATAAATCTGCTCGAATGTGTGAATTAAATGTAATGGAACAAGCCGAAAACGTGCGTCGTAGCAATATTATTAAAGACGCGACCAATCGTGGACAATCTGTGAAAATCCATAGTTGGATATACAGTTTACGAAATGGCCGAATCAAAGATTTGGCAAACCCTGAAAATCACGTCCAAACAAATTAAGTGTTTTATCGTTTTTATTGGATGAGTTGAATCATTTAAGAGTAACTTATGCTGCTACGAAGTGTTACCAAACATGTAAAAGAGCAAAATTGGTTTGCCGTATTTATAGATTTGGCAATTGTAGTTGTTGGTGTGTTTATTGGTATTCAAGTTTCAAATTGGAATCAGACATTAGCCGGCGAGCATCAGGCTAAAGTTTTACTTAATCGACTCAGCGCTGATGTAAAGAACGATCAAGACGCATTAAAATCTGAGTTAGATTACCAAGTTGTTGTCAGAAAATACGCAATCAATGCGATTAATGCATTAAATGGTGATAGCTCTGTAAATGATGAACAATTTGTTATTGGCGCTTATCAGGCTAGCCAAATTAATGGTGCTTGGACTAATCGTGCCACCTATAATGAAATGCTTAGCACTGGGCAAATCAATTTAATTAAAAGTGACCATTTGAAAGGTTTGATTTTTGGTTATTACTCTACTGATTTTAATGATTTGCCACAAATAAAAGATTTTGCACCCTACCGCGAGTTTATTAGAGGCTTAATACCCATTACCATACAAGATGCAATAAGAGAAAACTGTGGTGACATTGTTATTGAGGTTGCTAAGACTTTTTCGAATAAATTGCCTGAAAGTTGTGATTTAGATATACCTAATGGGGAGATGGGTGACGCTGCGAAACTATTACGTATGCAACCTGACATGTTAGCTAAATTGCAATATCAGGTAGCGGTTTACGATACTCAAGTATTTACGATTAGTAATTTTGTAGATGAAAGCCAAAAGTTAATGAATGCCCTGAAAACCTTTCAGAAACAACTTTAACGTTCAAGTGCACCATAAAACTTCTCTTTGTGATATCTGGTTAAAGTTGAAATAATTAATCTGAATTTAAATAAAAAATAAAAGCACTATTATTAGGGAGTGGTAAAATTCCGCGCTTTCATTTTTTAGGTAAACTCATGTCTCAGGCTCATCAATCTTCGTCTAAACAAACTAAATCAGATATTGGTTTAGTGGAGTTTGTGGCGCTTATGGCGTTGATGACTTCAATTGTGGCGCTAAGTATTGATGCCATGTTGCCTGCCCTGCATCAAATTGGTCTAGATTTAGGTGTATCTGACCCGCAACAAACCCATTTAATCGTTTCATTATTCTTTTTGGGTATGGCTTTTGGGCAGTTGTATTATGGCCCGCTTTCTGACGATAAAGGTCGACGTTATGCCATATTGCATGGGCTCATTATCTTTGCATTAGGCACGTTAGTTTGCATGTTTTCAGACACCTTACAGATGATGCTCATCGGCCGCGTTATTCAAGCTTTTGGTGTTTCTGGTCCTAGAATAGCTACGTTAGCAGTCATCCGTGATAAGTATGAAGGTGAAGCCATGGCACGGGTCATGTCTTTTATCATGATGATATTTATTCTTGTGCCTATGTTAGCGCCGAGCTTTGGTCAAGCTGTGTTAATTTGGTTGTCTTGGCAGCACATATTTTCTTCTTTTTTAATCATTGGTTTGATTATTGGGATTTGGTTTTTTACCCGCCAACCAGAAACCTTACCTAAACACCTGAGAACACCATTTAGTTGGGCAAAGTTATGGGAGTCTAGTCGGTATATTTTGACCCATAAACTGGTGATGTTTTACACCATATCTTCGGGCATTATTTTTGGTGCCTTCTTAGCTTATATCAGCGCTTCGCAAACCGTTTTTCAACAGATTTACGATACCGGCGAAATGTTCCCTATGTATTTTGCATTGTTGTCGTTTTCGATTGGGGTCGCCTCATTTACCAACGGTACATTAGTGATGCGTTTAGGAATGCGAACCTTGTGTACTTGGGCCATGATAGGTTGGATGGTATTTTCGGTTGTTTTGGCTATTTTGTGTTTGCACTATAATGGTATTCCACCATTGTGGCAGTTGGTCACGACTTTGTTTGCCGCTTTCTTTTGTATTGGCATTTTGTTTGGCAATATTAATTCAATGGCTATGCAACCATTAGGAAAAATGGCCGGACTTGGTGCCGCAATTATTGGTTCGTTAAGCAGTTTGTTTTCGGTGCCAACCGCCGTTTTTGTAGGTAGTTATATCGATCAAACCATTACCCCAATTGCATTTGGATTTGTTGGTTTTGGCGCTGTGGCATTTGTTCTTTATTGGTACGCCGAGAAATAACTCACTCTAGAGTTCGGGGTAGTTAGCCAACTCTGTAAGGCTGAGTCATAATATCATCGATTAAATACCGGTAATCTTGTACTGATGGAAAGTGATTAATTTCTCTTGTGGGTTGCTGGCTATCTGGATTACTTACAGCCAACAAATGTTGGATACCAAACTCCTTAGCTGCCTCTAAAATTCCTAGACTGTCGTCTACAAATAAAGTGTGTTTCGGATCAAAGTTCAATTTTGCTTGTAGTTTCTGCCATAGTAGCTGTGATTCTTTGGTTACGCTAAATTCATGGGTCGAAATTAATAAATCAATGTGTTCGTCTAGCTGGGTATGTTCCACTTTAAGAGATAAGCTATCTGGGTGGGCGTTGGTCACTAAAATGACTTCTCTCCCTGAATCCTTAAGCGCATCTAAAAAAGGGATGGTGTCGTCACGCATTTTAATTAGATGTTCAACTTCTCGTTTCGCTTCAACAATATCCATGTTGAGTTTGTCTGCCCAAAAATCTAAACAGTACCAACTTAAGGTACCTGTTACTTTTTCATACTCTGCTTTAATAAATGTGGTGGCTTCTTGTATCGATATACCGTTTTGTTTAGCCAATTTCTGCGGAACATGGTGTAACCAAAAGTGATTATCAAAATGTAAATCCAGCAATGTGCCATCCATATCCAGTAAAACAGTATTAATTTCTTTCCAAGCGAGCGTTGACAAGTGGCGTGTCCTTTATTTAACAGGTATATTTAAATACACTGATTTTTAAGTAATTTATAACCAATAGCTGCCTATATTAACGTGAATTATTGATGAGCAACATAAACAAAAGTAAAACACTTCCACAAATTCATAATCGTAATGTGGTGGCAAAAAGTGGCTTGTTTAAAATTGAGCAACTTGATTTAGAATTCTCGAATGGTGAAAAGCGTGTCTTCGAAAGAATGGCTGGCAGTGGCCGAGGTGCTGTGATGATAGTGCCTTTTATCAACGACCATGAATTTTTGTTAGTGAGAGAGTATGCAGCAGGCACACATACCTACGAACTGGGCTTCCCCAAAGGGTTAATTGACCCAGGTGAAACGCCCGACATAGCGGCTAATCGAGAGCTAAAAGAAGAAGTGGGTTATGGTGCTCACCTTTTACATCCATTGCATAATTTGAGTATGGCTCCGGCATTTTTTGATTCAAAAATGGCCATTTTTATTGCACAAGACTTATATCCGGAAGTGTTAGCAGGAGATGAGCCAGAGCCACTAGATGTTATTAAGTGGTCAATGAACGACCTTGATGCTTTATTGGCACGAGAGGATTTTATCGAAGCGAGATGTATCGCAGCTTTGTTATTAGTTGAAAAATGGAAAAAGAGGTAATAATGCCAACTGAAAACGCACAAGAATTATTACAAATAGCCAAAGATGCAGCTGTTGAAGCAGGCAAGGTCGTCTTTGATTTATATAATGAAGGCGATTTTACTAGTTATCAAAAAGACGATGATTCACCCGTCACATCCGCTGATTATAAATCAAATGAAATCATCATGGATATATTGCAAAAGCAAACCCCAGACATTCCTATTATGTCTGAAGAGTCTGATTGTGGCCCTCTCGAAAACCGCAAACATTGGCAGCGTTACTGGTTGTTAGACCCAATTGATGGCACTCAAGAATTTGTTGCTCGCAGTGGTGATTTTGCAGTTAACATTGCTTTAGTTGAAAATAACGAGCCAGTAATGGGCGTGATATATTGGCCTGCAGGGGAAACATTATATTATGCATTGAAAGGCCATGGTGCTCACAAAGAAAGCCCTTCTGACTCTAAACAAATTCATGTTAGACCTTTCAAAGATACCGAAAAAGACGTGATCATGATTGCCATTAGTCGCAGGCAAGCCCGAGAAAAAGTGATGAACTGTATGGACACTGAAAGAGTTTATCAAACCTTACCGTTAGGCAGCTGTTCGTTAAAAGCGTGTTTTATTGCTGAAGGAAAAGCAGATGTATTTATACGCTTTGGGGTTACCGGTGAATGGGATACAGGTGCATCACAATGCATAGTCTCAGAAGCTGGTGGTTCAATTTTGGCCCATGATTTTAGTCCATTAACTTACAATCAAAGAGAAGAATTAACTAACCCAGACTTTATTGTGATGGGTGATAAAAATGTTGACTGGACGTCTATTGTTAAATATCAGGAAAGTAAATAAAAATGAAAAAAACATCTCCTATTTTACTCGTTAGTTTGTTTGCGAGCGGACTAATATCAGCATCTGCTATAGCTAATTGGAGTTTGCAGAATGAGCAATCTAGTGTGCATTTTGTTTCTACTAAAAAACAACACGTAAGCGAAATTCATCATTTCAAACAGCTTTCAGCCAAACTTACAAAAAGTGGGCAGTTTGACTTGTCTATTGATTTGGCTTCAGTTGAAACCGGCATTGATATTCGTAATACCCGCATGCGTGAACAGCTGTTTAAAGTAGGCACGTTTCCAAGTGCAAACATTAGCGCCAAGTTACCAACCGAAGTGATGAAACTTGAAAATGGTCAGTCACAACAAGTGAAACTAACAGCTAGTTTGAGCTTAATGAAAATCACCAAACCACTAAATTTGAATATACAGGTGACTAAAACCCAAGGTGGGGAATTTGTTGCTACCAGTATCCAGCCCATATTAATTTCAGCGGCTGATTTTGGATTGAAACAAGGGGTAGAAACCTTACAGAAATTAGCGGGTTTACCCAGTATTGGATTAACGGTACCCGTGTCTTTTAATTTATTACTTACTTCTGACTAGAAGCTTAGATTATTTATCCTGAACTCGGGATAAGGAGTGTTCAGTTTATTTAAAGTGCCGCAACAGCGGCATTTTATAAGAGTTGGGCAGAGTGTTAGTATTCTTCTTGCGTGGCTGCGAGTTGGTCTTTAGGTACGATATTGACTGATTCGTGAAGCTCCGAATAGACCAACAAAGCCTCGCCTCGTTTTAGTTGCTGTAAAACTTGATCTACTTTGTCAGCTAAATCACAATCTACGCTGCCGTACTCGGTGCCTTCACGTAATACAAATCCTTCAATTATATTCATAAGCGTGTCTGTGGCTATTTCTGATACAGGAATAATCATTACTGGTTTGTCGCTTTGTTTGTGGTATTGAACTCGTCAAAAAAAGCATTCAAAAAACGATTGGCTCTTTGGTGCATCCAAATTTTAGGTCGCCAAGGTGTACCTTGTAAAAAACCTACGTGACCTCCTTTTTCACTGACTTCCAAGCCAACACTAGGTGACAGTTCATTGGCATTAGGCACAATAGTTTCGTGCATAAAGGGATCATCTTTAGCGTGAACCACTAAAGTAGGTGTGCTGATGTTTTGCAAAAAATTGGCGGAGCTACATTTTTTATAATAATCTGCTGCGTCTTCATAACCATGGAGTGGTGCAGTGATATGTTGGTCAAATTCTCTGAAACTTTTGAATTGTTTGATTTGAGTTTCGTTAACCTTGAGTAGGTTTTTATAATCAATGGAACGCATCTTTAATAGTAGATTATTAATCATGCTTTTTAATAAATACCCTTGATAAATGCGTGAAAATCCTTGGTTAATGTTGGTTGAACAAACATCGAGTTGAAAGGGGACTGATATGGCCATAGCCGCTTGTAATATTTTTTGTTTGGGTTGCTCGCTGAGTAATTTTAACAACATATTCGCGCCCAATGAAAAACCTATGGCGGCCTTGCGAGTTTCTGGAAATTGTTTTTCTAGCCAGTTTAAAAAGTACCAAGCATCTTCGGTTTCACCTGAGTGATAAGCTCTTGGCTTAAGGTTCGCTTCGCCACCGCATCCTCTAAAATGCATGAGAACCACGGCATAACCTTGTCTAACTAAATTGGCAGCCATGTCATTAGTATAGTGGGACCGAATTGAACCTTCTAAGCCATGAAATAACGTAATTAAACCATTTGAACTTTTAATGTCGCCAGCCCAAATTAAATTAACAAAATCACCATCAGGTAACTGTAGCTTTTCTTTGCGGTAATTGAGCTTGGCTCTTTTTTGCAGGAACCGGGGAAAAATAGTTTGTAGATGCCGATTTTTAGCCCACCACGGCGGAACAAAGTCACTTTCGACAATTTCGCCATAACGAACGGCTTGAGTGGGGTTGGGATCAGTAAACATTAACAATAATTAGTACAGTAAATATTTTAGTAGAATACACTTTTTGCTGACATTCGTCGCTGAGGAATTATTTGCAGATAAATTCAGGAATTAAGTCTGATAGCTGATAGTGACCTTTGCCACTAAACCACCTTCAGTATGGTTACTAAGTGATACTGTCCCTGAATGTAAACTTACAATGCGTTTAATGATGGCTAGACCAAGTCCCGACCCCAAACTTCCACGGGCTTTATCACCTTGGGTGAAAGGTTCGAACAAAGCTTCAATTTTGTCTTCTGGTATACCTGGGCCAAAATCTCGAATAGAGAAACTCACTTGTCTATGTTTTTTATCATGGGTAGAGGTAATTTGGATGTGTTCTCCACCATAACGAAAAGCGTTTTCAATTAAGTTTTCCAGAACACGTCTTAAGGCCACTCTACGAATTAGAATCAGTGGTAAAGGATTAAGGTCTAATTCAATCTGGTGATTTTCTTCTATGTTACGGGCATTGACCGCATCATTGATTAAATCATTAATATCCCCTTGTTCTAGGGTCTCTTGTTGGTCTTGGCGAACATAATTTATGAATTGATCGATTATTTCGTTCATATCTTCTATGTCATGCACAATACCGTCTTTAATCCAGTCTTGATCATCAGGTAACATTTCCGAAGCTAATCGAATACGAGTTAAAGGAGTGCGTAAATCGTGAGATATACCTGCCGTTAATAATGCCCGATCTTTTTCTAGTTGTTTGATACCTTTAGACATTTGATTAAAAGCACCCGTAACAGCTATTAGTTCGCTAGAGCCTTCTTCATTCAAAGGTTTAGGTACTTGCCCTTTACCTACACTAATCGCAGCTACTTCCAGGGCTTTTAATGGGCGGTTAATACGCCTTACAAAAATTAAACTGCCGCCTACACTCAAAATACCTATCATTAACAAATACACTAAGTGAGGGGAGCCATCGCCTTGGCTAAGGCCAACTATGGGAATAGTGATCCAAATGGATGGATCTTGAGGTGGTTTAATCCAATATAAGTAGGGTTCGCCGTGAGTGATTTTGACCTGGGCTTCTCCTCCCAAGTTATAAGACATTTGTTTAGACCAAGATTGATAAGGCACCGCTTGGTCAAGGCCATTCGCTGAAGCCTCTGAGTCAGTTAAGACTTGCATTCCGGTCGTTTTAAAAATTCTTAAGTCAATCTGAGGATCGTCACCATGTAAACCTTCATCGAAAGCCAGTTTAATTTGATTGGCTAGTAAATTATTAATTTGTTGCACGTTAGGGCTAACAAAATAATAGGTAACCGATACAAGTGATACCACTTGGTTGATAAACAACAAAATGCCTATTAATAAGACGGTTTGACCAAAACTGCTTTTAGGTAAAATTCTCACACTAATGTAATACTTTTTAAATGGCTAAAACTTAAGATGCACTTTCACCATCGGGCACAAATACGTAACCCAAACCCCATACCGTTTGAATGTACCTAGGATTAGTTTGATCTTCTTCTAACATGCGTCTTAGACGTGAAACTTGCACATCGATACTGCGTTCTAAGGCGCTATAGTCACGACCTCTCGCTAAGTTCATTAGTTTGTCACGTGATAAGGGTTCTCTTGGGTGAGTCACGAGTGACTTAAGCACAGCAAATTCACCGCTGGTTAACGTCATAGGTTCACCGTCAGATAACATTTCTCTGGTACCTAGGTTTAATGAATATTTACCGAATTCTACGACTTGTTCTTCTTGGGAAGGGGCTCCTGGCGCTTCTATGGTTTTACGACGTAATACGGCTTTGACTCGTGCTAATAATTCTCGAGGGTTAAATGGTTTAGGTAAGTAATCGTCTGCACCCATTTCTAGGCCTATGATGCGATCTACTTCATCCCCTTTAGCCGTTAACATCACAATTGGAATATCATTTTCTTTTTGGCGTAGTCTTCTGCAGATTGATAAACCATCTTCGCCAGGTAACATCAAATCTAAAACGATCAAATGAAAGTTTTCACGTTCTAAATATCGATCCATTTGTTCGGAATTGGCAGCGGCTCTAACTTGAAAACCTTGTTCAACTAAATAGCGTTCCAATAAGCTACGTAGTCGCATGTCATCATCAACAACCAAAATTTTTGTAGTTTCTTGTCCCATACCAATACCTCAAATGTGCTTTAACTTCTATTTGAACACTATAAGTGAAAGCTAATCAATTCAAAAGTATACTGTGTATAACTCGAACTTTGCTTTGTTACAAAATTTGTCATTGTTATCAGGCGTTTTTAAGCAGAGGCTTTTCTGCCTGCTCTAATGGCGAGCCTACCTGCAATGATGGGGGTAAATAACAAAGATAGAATAACTGAAAAGCCCACCCCTCCTGCTAACACAACCGCCAATGGTGGCCAGAAAGATCCTTCACTAAATAATAACAAGGGAATAAATCCGCCTAGTGTTGTGAAGGTGGTAGATAAAATGTGTCGACTGCAACTCATGGTTTCGTTGACGATTTCATCTATATCACCATTTTTAGCTTTGGTATTTCCATTAATGGCGGCAATCACAACGATAGAACCATTGATCGCAACACCGATTAACCCAGCAGAACCTAACAATGGATTAAAACCAATCGGTAGGCCAGATAACCATAAACTTAGAAAACCCAAACCTACAGACAGTATAGCGACTGAGCCTATTAAGCCTGCTAGCTTTACGCTTTTAAAGGTCAAAATTAACGTGGTTAACATTAATACTAACAACACGGGTAAATAGGTAATTAAAGAGCCCATGGCTTTTTGTTGCTCATCAGCATCTCCCGCCATTTTTATTCGGTACCCTTTAGGAAGTTCAAAGCCCTGTTCTTGGAGCTTTTTTTGCACCGCAATACTGGCATCAACAGCAGTGGCATTGGGTAACAAAAATGCTTCTACGATATTGACCCTTTCTCCGTTCTTTCGAGTGATACTGGCAATACTTGAGTTTAAGGAGAACTCGCCAAGAGCTGAAACAGGTATTGTCGCTGGGTTATTGCCAAGGTTTGCGCTGAGCAAAGGTAAGGTTTCGATTTGTGAAATACTTGAGCGTTGAGTTTGATCTGCTCGTATCCTGACAGGCAACTCTTCAGTGCCTTCTAATACCGAACCTCCTGTTGCTCCGTCTAAGTATGTTTGTAATTGCCCCGCAATGGCATTGAGTGAAAGGCCACTGAGTGACGATACGTTTCGACTGGCATTTAATACTAATTCAGACTCACCCATAGTAATTGACGCTATAGATTGAGTGACGCCAGGAACTTGAGACATAGCGAGTCTGACTTGCTCACCTAATTGGTTAATGACGTTTAAGTCTGGGCCATAAATTTCAACACCAATTGGAGCTGATATTGGTGGGCCTTGACCAAAGGGCCTAACCACAATTTTTGCTTGTGGGAAATGCTCGTCTAACTCGTTTTGTAAGGTTCCAATTAATTCAGAGGCTTGATTAACCGTTGATGTTTTCACCACCGCATTGGCGTAGTGTGGGCTATTATCGCGACTCATGACTTGGTTATAGTAAATAGACGGGGTCGAGCCCCCCACCAACCAAGT
The DNA here is from genome assembly GCF_051252315.1 of Paraglaciecola sp. Lineage (GTDB taxonomy): Bacteria > Pseudomonadota > Gammaproteobacteria > Enterobacterales > Alteromonadaceae > Paraglaciecola. Next base: position 36,911 of record NZ_JBPOFP010000035.1, read on the forward strand.
AATTTGTGTGACTTGTGTATGTTGTTTAATGCGCTGATCCATTTGTAACGCTAACTTTTGACTCTGGCTAATCGAGGAGCCATCGGGCAACCATACATGTAATGCAAATTGATTTCGGTCTGCACTCGGGAAAAACACGTTACCAAGTTGAGAGGATAAACCAAAGCCAGCAATGGGCAGAGCAATAGCTACTATGAGTGCATACACAGGTTTTTTCATATTGTAGGTAATAAAACTGCGATACCAGTTAGACATAATAGGCACTTGGATCCCACTTTTGTGCCATGCAGGTGAAGGCGTATTTTTAATTGGTCTAGGCAGATATTTAGCCGCTAACGAAGCGATTATGGTTAAAGAAATAAACAAAGAGCCAATGAGTGCCATAACCACGCTAATAGCGATTGAGCCAATAAAATCACCTATATTTCCAGGAAGCAGGAATATAGGCATAAACCCTAATATAGTGGTTAACGTAGACGCTAAAAGTGGACTAAATAAATGCCTCAGTGCTTTCACCAAGGCGTCGAGTCTAGAGAGTGTTTCATCCAGTAAATTAGCGCGAATTTCGTCTGTAATCACAATTGCATTATCAATTAATAAACCTATCGCGATAATGATCCCAAATATCGACATCTGATGAATTTGTTCATCAAAAAAACTTAGGCTAAATAGGGTGAAGGCAGCACTTAATGGAAGGGATAATCCGACTATCCAAGCTGAGCGAGCCCCCATAAATAAAAACACCACAGCCATGACGACTAAGCAGCCCAATAACAGATTTTCAGTTAATGCTAATAACCTAGATTCTGTATATTGGTTTTGCTCAAATATAATTTCGGCCACAGTTGAGCCTTGATAAAGCTGATTGAACCGCTCAATTGTCGCTTTGGCGTCTTTTGTCCAAGTGTCTGAACGCAGTCTGGGTTGCATTCTTGCTGCAATAAATACACTTTGCTCTCCTGCAACATAGGCCAACTCTTTTTGTGGATCTTTCCCTCCTCGGCTTATTGTTGCTACATCGGCCAATCGCAGAAATTGGCTATCCCTAGACACTCTAAGTGGAATGTTACGTATGATATCTAAGCTAGTTAATTCTTGGGCAACTTGAATGCGGATGTTTTGTGTGTCTGTATGCAACACACCAGCCGGCACTTTAGGATCTGCAGCTGAAATTAACTGACTGACTTGGCTGATGGTTAATCCAGTACGGGCTAATTTTTGTGGATCGATTTTAACGACTATTTCTTCTGATAGTTTTCCAAAAATGCGCACAATTTCAGTGCCAGCTACATTACGTAAGCGATCTGCTACCTCTTCACTCATTCGGGATAATATTGAAAATGGTGTAGGCTCTCCCTTTGGTGATTTCATGGCGACGAGTAAGGTAAAAGACGTGGCGCCTCTTTGTTCGTCTAAAACAGGTACACCAGCGCCCATAGGGAATTTTTGTTGTGCAGCTGACAGTCGGTCACGCATTTTCGAAAAAATTTGTTCATTGACTGTATTGTCTACCCAATCTTGCAATTCAATATTCAGGATTGAAATGCCGGCTCTAGAAGTGGATTTGAGCTCTTTGATTTCGAATAATTGTCTTAACTCATCTTCAATCACATCGCTGACTAAGGCCTCTACCCTTTCAGCAGAAGCGCCGGGATAAGGCGTTATGACTAATACATTTCTGGTGTCGATGCGTGGATCTTCGAGTCGTGGTAAAGATGACAAGGCCGATAAACCTGCAACCAATAAAATAATGATACTCAGTGCTAACAAGTAACCATTGTTGAAAAAGGCGCTAAACCAAGGGCTGTTTGTGGAAGTGTGAGAAGGTGTCGACATGTTATTGGCTGCTTGTGGTGTTTGAAGCAACGGCTTGAACTAATTGTCCCGGGACTAACCTATGGCCACCACTAACAACTAACCAGTCACTTGGAGCAATGTTGCCCCTTACAAATACTTTGTTTTTTTCGGCATACAAAATTTCAACAGACTTCGAATTAACCGTGTGTTGGCCTGTTGAAGGCACCACAAATATTGTCCACAGTCCGCGAATACCGCTGGTTAAAGCTTGTTTATCAACCCAAACGCCGGCTTCAGGTGTATTTTGACTATATTCAAAAGCCACTAAGTCACCCGACAACAAAGGCAAGTTGTGTGGGATTTCTATGTTAAAAATAACGTCTATGGTGCGAGTATCACGTTTACGCTGTTTCGCGATTGATTTTATTTTGCCGGTTAATGCTTGATCTGAGTAATACAAAGTATGAATTTGTCCAACTTGCAATGCAAAAGCTTGGTCTTGAGGCATGCCAATTCGTACTTCAAATGTATTTTCGTGTTGAACGCTGAATACTGTTTGGCCAACCGCAACAACAGAACCTCTGTCTATAGGCCTAGAAACAACAATTGAGTTTTCACTAGCGTAAAGAGAAGATTTTTCGACCTCTAGTTGCAATGAAGATTTCTTAGCTTGAATTTCTTTGACCAAAGCTGCTGCTGATGACGTTAACTCTGTGACTTCATCCAGTTTTTGTTGTGACTCTAGGTTTTTTGCTACGAGTTCTGTTACTCGTTTTAGCGATAATTTAGCTAACCGTAAATCAGCTTGGGTGCGAGCCAACGAGGCGTTAATTTCTGCTTTTGACGCTTCAAGCCTGCTAATGTCCAATTTAGCTAATAACATATTGGGTGTTAACACATCACCTTCATCAACAAATACATCAATGACTTTGCCACTTAACTCAAATCCCAAATTACTCTGTGTACTGGACTCTACTTGACCATAAACCATCTTTTTTTGCTGGTGGCTCGTTTCTAAAACAGAGGGTTGCACAAATACTTTGTGTATTTTAGCTTGAGTTGGCGCTTGAGTTACTTGCCCAGATCCAGCCGCTATCATAAGAAATATCACAGCACAAAAAGGTACCGCTAAGATGACAAAAATAGTCAATTTTTTAGAGGTAATAGAATTAAACTTGCTACTCATTATTTTGAGCCTTCATAATAATATTTTGGTAAAAGCACACTAAGTGCTAATTTGTAGAGATAAATAGACTAGTATATAAATACTAGACCGTCTAGTATGATAATTAAATAAATTATAAAGAGCAAAAGTGGAAAATCAAAAAATAAAGGCTGGTCGACCTAAAAGTGAAGAAAAACGTACCAATATTTTGTTAGCAGCGACTAAGTCATTTTTAGAGTTTGGCTATAGTCAAACGTCTATGAATCTAGTGGCGAATGAAGCTCAGGTATCAAAACAAACGGTTTATTCTCACTTTAGTAATAAAGACGCTTTGTTCTCAGCTGTGATTGAATTTAAATGTGCGGAATACCAGTTAGACAAATCACATCTCCAACAGGGGAATTTTGCACTTAAAGAAATAATGTTGGGAATTGGTGAGCAGTTCAGTAGTTTGATGCAAGATCCACAAGTAACGGCTATGTATAGAGTATTAATTGGTGAGGTGAATGCTAACCCTCATGTTGCTGAGCTTTTTTATGAAGCAGGCCCTCAATATGCAATTAATGCTTTAGGTGCATTTATTGAAAATGATCCCGCTTATAAATTATCTCAGGATGAAGCTAGATACTGGGCATGTGCATTTTTTAATTTGTTAAAAGGTGATTCCCACATGCGTAGTTTATTGGGGCTACCGTTTAAGATGAGTAAACAAGAACAAATTGATGAAGTTAAAAAAGTAACGGATATTATTTTAAGTATGTTGCACAAGTACAAACAACAATAACGATTAATTAAAAACCGCCGTACAGACGAGGTTAATTATTCCTCGCTGACCCAATCCATTTGAAATCCAGCCCGACGTTTTTTATCTAATAACTCTTCAAGAAGTGGGCTTAAAATTAATTCCATGGCTAAGCCCATTTTTCCTCCGGGTACCACTATGGTGTTAATCCGAGACATAAATGCGCCGTCTATCATTTTTAATAAATAGGGATAATCGACGGTTTTCATTTCTCTTCGAAAACGTACAACAACAAAGCTTTCATCTTGGCTTGGAATTTCACGTGCACTAAATGGGTTAGAGGTGTCTACGGTAGGCACTCGCTGAAAGTTTACGTGGGTGCGTGAAAATTGCGGGGTAATGAATTTAAAGTAGTCGTCTAAGCTTCGTACAATACTACTCATTACCGCTTCTCGAGAGTGCCCTCTGTCTGTTGTATCTCGTACTATTTTTTGGATCCACTCCAAGTTTACTATGGGTACCATGCCTACCAGTAAATCAACGTGTTTGGCCACGTCTACTTCGTCGTTGGTTACGCCTCCATGTAAACCTTCATAAAACAGCACATCTGTATTTTCGGGTAAGTCCTGCCAAGGAGTAAAAGTACCTGGCATTTGATTGAACGGCACTGCTTCGTCGAAGGTGTGTAAATATTGTCTATGTTTACCCATACCGGTTTCACCGTATTCAGTAAACAATGACTCCAACATTTCAAAGTCATTGGCTTTAGGGCCAAAATAACTAATATGCCTACCTTGCTCTTGGGCTTTGCGGATTTCGACTTCCATTTCAGGTCGAGTGAAACGATGAAAGCTATCTCCCGCCACTACCGCAGCATTTACAGACAAATTACGAAAGATATGCCTAATGGCATTTGTTGTCATAGTTGTGCCGGCACCGGATGAACCGGTAATGGCTATAATAGGATGTTTAACAGACATTCAACACACTTTGTCGAGAAATGAAGGTCATTTATAAGCAAGCTTTGTCCTAGGGTCAAGAATAAGTGTGAGTTAACTTAGATTATTTGACTTTAAATCAGCAATGGGCATTAATTAAACAACCTATTTTGTTTTCGAGTTGTATTTGAGATGCCGCAAACTTTAGTTATTTTTGATACAGAATTTACTGCTTGGCAGGGCTCTAAAGAGCGAAATTGGTCAGAAGTTTGGGAACATAGAGAAGTCATTCAAATTGCAGCTATTAAAGTACGATTAGATCTCACAGAACTAGACATCACATCTAGCTTTAACTGTTTAGTTAAACCTAAAGTGAATAACATTTTGAGTGACTACATCATAGAATTAACGGGCATTGAACAACACGTATTAGATGAAATGGGTGTCGATTTTCCAGCAGTCTTACAACAATTTTACCAGTTTACCGAACAAGGCTCCTTGCCATGTTTTTCATGGGGCAATGACATTAATATATTAACTGATAACTGTCTCTTAAATGGTATTGATATGCCTGACTTCAAAAAAGGTTTTCATAATTTACATGCCATGATCCGTAAACAAAACCTAGATGGTAGCCATTTATGTAGTGGTGAATTAGCTAACCATTTAGGGTTAAGTTTTGATGGCCATGTACACAATGCTTTATACGACGTGCGAAGCATCGCTTTGGCCCTTAACCATTGGATGAAACAAGGTGTATTGGCTGAAAACACGTTTCAACCAGTTAAAAACGTTTATCAAAACTAATACAGGTAAGCCTGTTACTCACCGTAATTTGGATAACGGCGTCCTTGCCGTTACTTTAAAAAAAACTCAAAAGCATGAATTCGATAATTTATCAGACTATTTAGCCAGAACTCTGGATAAGAAGGGGTCATGTTGTTTACGTTAGCTTTCAAGCATTAAATCTACTGGGCTAATTGTGCCCGCTCTGCGATTACCAACCACATGGGTGTATATTTCTGTTGTGCGTAAATCAGAATGGCCAAGTAACTCTTGAAGTGTTCGAATATCATTGCCGGCTTGTAGTAATTTAACTTCGTCTTTTGTCATAACAACAGGTAACTCAGATTGCCTTTTAGAACGAGAAAAATGTAGGTTTCAACCTCATTATCGCCCATTGAGGCTGGATGTCGTTTTTGGTGATAATGAATAAATGACGTGCTCCATTTTAAATAAGATTCAATCGTTTTTAGTGAGAATCGTCTGATTAACATGTAGTCATTTATGTACTGTAAATATGGATATTTAGTTTTCATTACACTTACCAAATGCGTGCTGTTTTTATGTACAGCTCTATCCGCTTTCCTTACTAGTCAAGAAAAGAGGAAAGTTTCTTTTAAAAGTTATTTTTATAAAGAACCATTAGGGGTATTTATTTAATGCTGGTAAGTAATTAGGGCATTTGATACAACTATGTAAATTCAGAAATAGGGGAAAGTCGTTGGA
>NZ_JBPOFP010000036.1:0-42382 GCF_051252315.1 Paraglaciecola sp.
GTAATCTTTCATTAAGCGGCCCTTTTATAGTCAGGCATATAAGTTTTAATTGCGTAATGAATAGTTGATGATCTAACGCTCATAGCTCTAGCTATTTCAGCTTTATTCATACCACTATCCAAAAACCTTTTAATTTCGTTCACCCTTGAGGACCAATAAACTTTTTTGTCAGAAGGTACTTTTTTAAGTATTTCAATTGTGTCAATCATGCATCTAACAGCAAATTCATTTGGTTCAAGCTCTCCATACATCCACTTTCTAATTGTGGGGAGTGAATAACCACAACGATCAGCAATGTTGGTTGGTGTATGAGTAGAGTCACTAACCAGGTCATAAATTTTTAACTGGTTAGCTGATAAATTTTTAGGCTTGTCTTTATTCATTAGATGACCTTAAATGCAATTAAGTAAGGCTGGATGCTGCAAGCCGATAGGCGCAAATGGAATGTCATCATCAAAATCAAAATCAGGTTCTGCCATAGGTGCTGCCTTTTGCCCTTGCTGTTGACCTTGGTGCGTTTGATTAAATCCTTGATTTTGTTGTGGTGCCGATTGCGGTGTTGGATTTTGTGGGCCTTGAGATCCACCTACTGAAGATTGATTACCTTTGGCGCCTAACATTTGCATTACACCGTTAAACGGGTCTAACACCACCTCTGTTGTGTATCTATCTTGGCCTTGTTGATCTTGCCACTTACGGGTTTGTAATTTACCTTCAATGTAAACCTGGCTACCTTTACGTAAATATTCACCGGCAATCTCGGCCAGTTTTCCAAACATTGACACGCGGTGCCATTCTGTTTTTTCTTGAATTTGGCCGCTTTGGTCTTTCCAACTTTCAGAAGTGGCCAATGTTAAGTTAGCAACTGCTTTACCATTTGGTGTGAAACGCACTTCTGGATCTTTACCTAAATTACCCACCAAAATTACTTTGTTTATGCCTTTACTACTCACGCTGCCACCTCTTGAAGATTGCCTTCCTTGGCAGATGAACTTTCAATAAAGTGAATAGCTCTAGAAAACCCAACCTTATCGTTAGTAAACTTTTGCATGTTGCAAGAGCCATTACTAAGCGTTCTAGTAACACAAACCGAATCAGCGATTATCTGAAACCTAGCGTAACCACCGCTATTTTTGTTGAATGAATTGATTGATTGAATTAATAGAGAAAGTGATTTATTTAAAATTTTTTCTTCATTTGTTATATATATTTTCATCTTCAGTTAAACTCCATTTGTTTAATCTTGACTGGCTTGTGTCGTCGAAAACTTTGGCCAGTCGGTTTTACACTGCCCTCGAAAGAGGGCTTTTATTAAATTAAGCTTTTTTTAATAGCTTCTTGCTTGCAATCTTCGCGGTAACGTCTAGCTAGATTTATTGCGTCTTGCTTGTTATTAAATTTAAATTCATCGCCAATTTTCACAAATTTTCCTCTCAACTTGCCCACCCAGTAATCAACAAAAGCCCCGTTGACTATTTGAGTGATTTTCCCTGCTGAAGCTCTAGGCGCGGTAGCATAATGGATAAGTTTTTCTTCATATGTTTTAGCCATAACTGTTCCTTAAGCTGCTTTTTGCTGGTGGATTGTTAGAAAAGCTTTTGCTTCAACATTTGCATAATGCTTTGCTATGTCTTCAATACTTGTATGTTTAATATCTGACTGATCTAATGCATTCATCTTTTCAGTAGCGCAATACTGCAGCGCATAAAATTCAGAGTCGGTTAGCCCTTTAACTATTTCTTCATAGAAATAATCAACAGTGTTTTGGTAATTATTTACTGGCTCAGTCATTCGGTGCTCGACAATTTGTGCGGTTGCTAAAGTAGTCATAATGTTTCCTTGAAACCTTGTTTGCCTTAACCATTGCTCAGCGGCTTAATGTGTGTAAATATCTACTCCAACTGGACAATAAATAAACACGAAAGTTAACGTTGCGATTAATTGGTTGTTGCGTTTCGATAACTTAATAGTACACGTATAATTTATTAAATCAAATCATAGCGTGTACTTTTGTAAAGTATTTTGCTATTGTCCTTACAGTTTCATTGTTTCATATGTCGCTAGGTAGTATTTTCAGCTTGCTGCAAGGTCGCAGCTAATTTGAATTTAGGTGATATATGAAACGTAATAAATTAATTAAAACTGGCGCAATTACCCTTCTTACAGCGTTGTTAGTTAGCTCTTCGGTGTTAGCGGCAGGGAATGGAAGTGGGAGGGAGCCGGCAATATCAACCACAACTTCGGGAGATGGTTTTTTCTGCTCTATAATCCCTTACTTCTGTAGCGCTAGCTCGCAAGTAAATGCTTTTGCAGGGAATGGAAGTGGAAGAGAACCAGCATAAATGAATGTATGATTTTTTATACTTAATTAGTGAATATTTGCTGCTACTTAATGTAGCGGCATTATTCGCAATATATTTGATGGCCAAGCAAAGAACATCTATTGGAATAACACTTTTATTTGCAGTAGTACTTCAGATCTTCCATGTGTGGTATGAGGTTTTTTTGCTTGAAACGTTATCCGAATCACTTTCAAAAAACGCCATAAGAACTCTATGGTATATGGGGTTTGGGCTAACTGATTTTCTATTTATAATAATTACAATTTTTTGCTGCCTTAAAATGAACTTACCTAGAGATAAAGCAAGTAGTTTTATATTGATTAGCTATGGTTTGTTGGGTGCTACACAAATGATCAGATATGCTGATAGGGTGCTATTACAATCAGATTTATTTGGTTTTATATATAAACATCTTATCCCAACATTTAATTTAGGTATTACGATAACTGTTATTATTTTTGTTTTTACCACAATGTTTGGTAAACTAAATAACCAAAATGGAGAGTTGTAGTTATGGAATTCGTTGTATTTGGTATGGTTTTATGTATCGGGGTAGTGAGTTCACTAGCTCTAATTAGCTACCTTCGAAGGGTGCCGATTGAGACTTATGATCAAGATAAAGATGCCTACCTTCTTATAAAAGAGTACATAAATATTGTAGATTCTGAACAAGATTTATCAATATTGATGGAAGAAAGGGAAGTTTTACAGGGTAAAATGCGCGACTATTTAATGAAAATTAAAATTAGAGCGCATACTAAGAATGAAGGTAAGGTTATACGGTTTTCTGATTATCTTGGCGGTTAATATAGTCATTACATTTTTTAGAATATGTAGAAATTATATTAGTCACATTTGATTTGTCAGGAGTATTGATTAAGCCAAATTCAACCGCTGAGTCTAAAACATTTTTCAATATGCTAACCGCATCTTTAGGCGCAAAAGAGACGAATGGCGTTTTATAATTAGAATCAGCTAGATAGTCTGGAATATTCTTGCCAGTAAGAAGATAGAATATAGCATCATCCCCAATATATCCTTTCAATACATCCGAGATAACAAATAAATGTTCGTTGGATGGGGTTCTTTCCCCGCTTTCATAATTAGAGATCCTAGTTTTTGTCCAGCCGTTGCATTGACTACCCAAAGATTCTTGAGTTAAGCCGGCTTGCGTTCTAAGCTCTTTAATTCTTTCGCCTAATATAAATCTATCCACGTATCACCTTATTAATTATACGTATATACGTTACGTGTACTTTATGACATTATAAACATTCCACATGATTCAGCAACTTTAAGTTGCAAAAGGAGTTAATATGATTGAAAGGAAAACATGTTTTATTAAAAAATTAGCAATTATTGCCATCTCAATATTTGGGCTGTCTAACTGCGCTAGCACTATGGATGAACTGGCGGGAATTGGCAATATTACGCAGAGTGTTTCTGATTTTGATAACGCTAAAATAATTGAGTTATCCAACTCCAGAAATTATAACAGTAAGACGTTTGGCCCCAGCACCATGTTTGCTGCAAAATGGACTAGTAACAATCCAGAGTCGATAATATTGTACATGGTCTATAACGGCTCTGTATCGTCTGGTGACGCATACGAAACATTTACTGGGATGAAGGTTAATATTGATGGTGAGTTTCGTTCCTTCGAAACTGCCAGGAGTACTGCATTATCATCAGGAAGCTACAACACTGTAACCAAAACTATTTATACGAAAAGTTCTGCACCAGTTATTATTCCAATAAGCTACCTCAAAAAGATGATCGCTGGGGAATCAGTCAAAATTCGAGTTTTAATGATAGATACGTATGAAGATATTATTTTTGACGTCAGTAGTGATAGTTACGGAAACACATATTCAAAAGTAAAACTCAAAGAGTTGCTGGAAGTAATAAATAACGACTCCTAACCACGCCACTTAAAAATCAAACCCGCCATTCGAGCGGGTTTTTTATTGCCTAAAATTTAAAACATTAGTAAAAATACTTGCAAGAAGTCCACGTTGCGATTATTGTAAAGAAAACGAAACGTGAACTTAATTAATGAACCGCATTAGCCAATTCAGACAAAAGCGAACACCCAAAATAACTCAAAAAGAGTTAGCGACTAAAATCGGCTATCAAAAAGCCCGTATAGCTAATTATGAAAGAGATATACGCACACCAAATATTACAGATTGCCATTCAATAGTAGCAGGACTTAATGATCTTGGGGTTGATTGCTCAGTTGAAGAGGTTTTCCCACCAAAAGAGGCGCAGCATGAAATATAACATCATCGTTAAAACACTAAATCTATTTAGCTTAACTAACTTACAGAACGTTAGAGCCGCTAATGACAGCACTTTACCTCCAACACCTTTAAACGCTGCATAGCATGAATTATCACGATGTAGTTATGCGAGCTTTTAAATACATATGGAAGCCAGTGTTGTATGTCGGATTGGCTTATTTAGCTTTTTGGGTTGGAGCACCACTTTATGATTTGTATACCTACGGATAATAAAAAGTTTGGCCAAAGTTATAAGCCTAAAAACTTAGATCGAGAATTAAGAAATGGCAATTATCGATGTACTGACAAAAACAGCAGAGTTGAGCTGATTGTTATTTTTATATTGTTTTGCTTACTGATGTGGTGATTCACATCACTTTAGTAACCATTCAAGCCGCTTAATTGCGGCTAAGTGGGTACCAGACTGCAAGACTGGTAATTAACTAAAACAAAAAGGAGTAACACCCATGTTGAATAAAAAGATTTTAGCTGTAGCCGCTTTGGCTTTGGTTAGCGCTTTTGCCAACGCCACTCCAATTAATGAAGCAACCGGTTTAATTCAACCGGCTACCGAATTAATTGTTGGGGAAATTACACCTTCTAAACCAACTGAACTAACAGAAGTTAACGTTGTGGCTAACACCATTAAATTAACTGAATTAACGGTTGAAGAACGAAGGCCCATGATCACCGAGCTTGTTTCAAATAAAGCTCATTCTAAACATACAGCAGTGAATATGGTTTACGTAAAAAATGCCGCACTTCCTGAAAAGGTAGGTTGGCAAAAAGTAACCGCATATAAGTTTTAGTAAAAATAAAAAGTAGAAAAATAACCCGTTTATTTGGGCATTGAGTAGAAAACGAAAAGCCGGTTAAGGCTACCGGCTTTTTAACGCCAACTTAGTTAGGAATAAAAATGGATAACCAACATAAAAAAATCAAAGGCTATAGAGATTTATCTCAAGAAGAAATCGACTTGATGAATGAAGGAAAAGAGCTTTCAGTAAAGGTTGGTGCGTACATCGACAAATTACAGGCTAAAGAGTCCTTAGATCAACGTTGGATTGCTACGGGAAAGACTGACTTACAAAAAGGTTTTATGTCTGCAATTCGTGGGATTGCACAACCAAGCACTTTTTAGTTTAGCGATTCGCCACCGTTAGTGGCGGTGTATTGATAGTGGTTCGTGGTTAGTTAAATCGCGACAGAGGTACCGAAGAGAGGTGCTAACGGTAACTGTTCTCAGATATGGGGCAGAGCTAGGGTTACAGCCACAGTAAATTTAAGAGCCACTATCAATACACTGAATGGCCGAGTCTTTAATAGAAACTTTGTTTTTAATAAATCTGCCTGCAGTCGGGCGCTAGATAAGTAACTAGCCGGTGTATTAACCATTTAACTATATAGGTGATTTATGCGAGACGGCTGGACAGATAGATGATGAACCGAACACTTATTAGCGCTGCAGTTAGTCTTTCACTGGCTAATTGGGGTTACTACATAGCAGATAGAGAAACACACTATGAGTCTTAGAGAAGATTTATTTAAAGCGATAAAAGAAAACCCTAGTTTAACTAGTAAAGAATTGGCTGATCAGGTTGATGAAGTTGATTTGGCTAATGTGAGTCGTGAACTAGGAAAAATGAAAAACGATCTCTTAATTAAAAAATCCGCTGGTGGAGTGTGGGTGACTTTAGTTGAACAACTTGGCTCTGTTGAAGAGTGGGAGGCACCAGAAGGCATACCTGAACCGTGCAAAGTTGAATTAGAACTAACCAAGATAGAAGAGCGTTTAAAGCCACCAGCCCGATTACCAAACGAATTAACTGATTTAAATGGCATAGAAACAGAAATAAAAGTTTTAACCCGTTTTGCAGAGATGTTTGAAGAGAGTATTTCAGAGCAGCTTAGATGTTCTATTGGTCGTTTAGAAGCGATTGTAAGCGTTAATAACGTTACTTAATTTCAAGCATTAAAAAAGCCCCGTCATAGAGTCGCAATCTCTCAGGGGCTAATTCAAACAACGAGAAGAGTATGAGCCAATTATTTGATTTTTACAAGAGTGTTACCCCATGAGCCTAAAAATGATGATCGCTGCTATGGAAGCTGTAGTTGGAAATTCAACATCCAAGCTAGTGCTTGTTAAACTTGCTGATAATGCCAATGACAAAGGAGAGTGTTGGCCATCTTATGAAACCATAGCTAGGGTTTGTGAGTGTAGCGTTAAGACTGCTCAGCGCCATATTTCAAAGTTAGAAGAAATGGGTTTAATTGAGAAGACCCTTCGTCCTGGTAAACAAGGAAATCAAAGCAACTTATACAAAATAACTATCCATAATAAGGGGCGACAATCTGACGCCCCACGGGGGGACAAAATGACGCTACCCCCGCGACAAAATGACGCTACCCCTAGCGACAATTTGACGCCACCCCCTAGCGTCAAAATGACGCCCGAATCTGTCACTCTTGAACCTGTCATTACTGAACCTGTCATTGAATCACTAAGTCAGTGTGTTGGTTTTTCAATTGAATCGTTAAATCGTTTTGTTCTTCATCGAAAAAGAATCAAAAAACCAATGGATCATGAAGCCGTTAAACTTTTGGCTGACAAAATTATTGGACTGGCAAATCAAGGTCAGAACGTCACCGAGTTAATCAACGATTCCATCATTGCTGGTTATCCAACGATATACGCTAAAAATCCACCAGCAACCAAGCCAGCACTTACACACGCAGAGGCAACAACATCTTCTAAGGGCCCCGCAAAAATTGAAGAGTGTGAAAACGCTAGGAAATTAAGGGAGCAATACGGCCAAAACAAGAAGGTGGCTGCATGATTTCAATAGTCAACATATCACCAGAACATACACCTGCTCATGGTGTTAACCAATACGTTCTTAAAGAAGACAGGAAAGTACTTGTTGAATATTCCCACAACAGGACAGCTAACAGCCTTGTTCAGCGATTACGTGATGCTGCCGACGCCCTAGAAGCGTTAGAGAAGAAGCAAAGTGTAAATGTGTATGAGTTAAGGAATAAAGCAGCATGACCCATAACCTAGCTAACAAGCCACCAGAAGAAAATCGTATTGAATCACTTAAGCGTAGAGCTACCTTTCTAGTTCACCAAGCAAGGATCCACAGGATAACACCCCCTAAAAGATTAAAGGACAAAATTACTCGAGTAACCATAGAAAAAGAAATATCAGAATTACCAGAACATGAGCAATCAATATTTCGTGAAATACTTAACAAGTGCATGGGGGTGAATAAGTGAAAAGGTTTAAGGAATTACCTAAGAGTGAATGGCCTAATGATCGTAAAGATTTGATTAAGGTGTTTCTTGTTAATGATTTTCTAGTTCATGTTTATGACGAAGAACACGCAGTAAGAATAAGCGTTGAAAGGGAAAGGCCCACAAACAACATTTTTATAGATGCTATTTCATGGGAAAACATTCAACGAGTAAAAGCAAAGATAGGTTATAGCGAAGCTTTTGCTGTTGAGTGTTACCCAGAGGATGTTAATTCAGTTGAATTAGAGAATGTACGTCATTTGTTCATAGTAGAGCGCCCACCTTTTGCTTGGAGTAAGTAGGTTTGAATAGAATGATTACAGAAGGCAGTTATAGGAGGGTGGTTTGATGATTTACCAAATAATTCTCACAGTGATTTTTTACTTACTTCTAGGTCATGGCGTTAATCAATTATTTAGCGCTCTGACAGCATTTACTTCACAAAAGGAACCAGAGGGTTCATATGTTATTTATGTGCTTTTCTGGCCAATTATTCTTTTATACATGGCGCTAGGCTAATGGCAAACTCAAAACGTAAATGCGCTAACTGTGGAGAGCGTAAACAAGCAGGCACAATGTTTATTCATGGTACCCAAGCTTTTTGTAATCGAGATGGTTGGGTTGAGTACAGTGTTAAGAACATCAAAAAATTAGCTGCTAAAGGTAAAAAAATAATAAACAAAGAGTTTGCAGCTAAGAAACGCAAATTCAAACTGAATGATAAAAGCTTAAGACGTAGGGAAGCAGTAACAGCGTTTAATAAATTTATCAGGCTTAGAGATGTTAACGAACCGTGTATAAGTTGCCAACGCCATCACACAGGCCAATACCATGCTGGCCACTATAAACCTGCAGGCATTAATTCAGCGCTTAAATTCAATGAGCTAAATGTTCATAAACAATGTTCAGCATGTAATAACAATCTATCAGGCAATCTAACTAATTATCGCATTCACCTAATTAAGAAGATTGGTTTAGAAAAGGTAGTTGAGTTGGAGAGTAATAAAGAAATTACTAAATACACATGTGAACAACTAAAAGCCATTGAAGTTGAATATAAAGAGAAGTGTAAGTTTTTAGAACAAAGGCTGGTGGCATGAATAAAGTAATTTGGAAATATACGCTAACCCCAGCAATCTTGATCGAAATACCGAAAGGCGCTGAGATACTTTCTGTTGCTGAGCAAAATAATGAAATTTGCCTTTGGGCTTTAGTGGATCCTAATGCAGAACTTGAAGCAAGGGAGTTTCATGTATTTGGCACAGGCCACAACATCACAATTAAAGGCTTTGATTTCATAGGTACCGCCTTACTCGAAAACGGAAGTTTGGTTTTCCATGTTTTTGAATTTAAGTAGAGGCTAGCAGCGTGACATACCCAACATTAAAAGACTGGCCCACCAATGTTCGCATCAACAATATAGGCCACAACGGCCCCACAGGTTGCCACTACCCAAAAATTAAAGAAGGTGAATGCCCAAGGTGCACAGGCAGGAATATTGTAAAGCGTGGATATAAAAACGAAAAACAACAGCATGAATGTAAATTTTGTTTAACTAAGTTTGTGAAATAGAGGGCTGTAAACGATGGCAAACCCAATTAAAGCTTTAGCAAGGCTAACCACAAAATCAAAGCAAATAGACGGTATGGGTTTTGGTGGTACTGCACCAGATAATCTAGAAGTTGCAGGGGCTTTGGCGTTTCCTCATCCATTCACTAAAAAGAAACTAAAAAAAGAAGCTGAAGCATTGGGTAGGTTTAAATATTGTTTTGATGACTCTTGCCAAAAAGTATTGGTCCTAACATTAGTTAATTTTGCAAAAGAGCAGGGGTATAAATTTAAAGAAGAAACCATTAATAACCTGTGCAGAGTTTCGGTAATTAATTACAAGCACTCGTTATTAAAATTTAACAAAGAAACCCGCGAGCATGAGCGCTATGAATTAAAGGACAGTCAGTTATCAGCATTACTCAATATTGGGCGCCAAAGCTTCACTAAAAAGCATAGAGAGTTATACAACAAGCTTTATGATGAATTGCTTCAGTTAGATTTAATGGTGCAACATCATTTAAGAGGCACTTTGTCTGAAGGTGAGGTAAAAGAAGCTAGTTAAATCGTGACCACTATTCATTTCATGAATGGAAATCGAATTCTGTATAACTGGACGGAGTTGTTAAAGCTGTTATTATATACAGGCTTTTTAAAAGCACCCGCCCAGAATAATCTGGACGGGAAACAGGAATGAGTCCTGCGACTTGAGAATTACAGGGTAGCTCATTCCTTATTAGGAATACAACTATGTTAAGTAGATTTTTACAAATGCAGAAAAGGTACATTCACTTAAGGGAGTTAAGTGAACACATTAAAGGTAATTTCAAAGTTGGCGATGCTCTACCAAATCAACATATTTTGGCTGATAAAATGGGGTACGATCGTATTACTCTAAGGGAGAATCTTATTAGGTTGCAGTGCTTTGGATTTATAAATATAGAGCATGGTAAACCAACGACATACGTCAATCAGCTTTAGTAGTTTATGATCCCGAATGTTATTAAACGTGTTTGGGTGAAAAAACACTTGCTAGACCTGACAAAAAAGGGTATAAATTTACCAATCTCGGAGTAGTGCCCAAGATTACAAAGCCGCCTAATTAGAGCGGCTTTTTTTGTGTTCAAAATAAAGTAAGTTTCCCTATTTCAGCCTCGCCAATGTGCGGGGCTTTTTTATGCGAGTTATCCAATGAATTATGAAAAGCTATTTGCTCAAATTCGTGAACATGAAGGAACTCGACTTGAAATATACAAATGCACCAAAGGATATTGGACTATTGGCGTAGGTAGAAACCTTGAAACCAATGGTTTAAGTGATTCGGAATGCTTCACAATATTTAGAAAATCACTATCTAAAGATCAAGTAATTGAAGAGTTACAAACCACGTCTTTAACAGAAGAGCAAGTTGAGATGTTGTTAGTTAATGATTTAACTAATGTAGAAGAAAATTGTCACCGAATCATTGATATGCACAAGCACAATGATGCCCGTAAAGCCGTATTTATAAACATGGCCTTTCAAATGGGTGCTGGTGGACTTCTTAAATTCAGCAATACATTAAAGTACGCTGATGCTAAGCAATATGACAATTGTGCAGATGAAATGCTTGATTCAATTTGGTTTAGAGAAGATACGCCAAATCGAGCTCAAGAAATGTCAGATCAAATGCGAACAGGTGAATGGCAATGAGTATATTTTCTTTTATATCAGATATTTTCAAACCGGCCGCAAAGCTTATTGATGATATTCATACCAGTGATGAAGAAAAGCTTAAGTTAAAAAACACTTTCACTAAGCTCGAGAACGACCTTTTAAGCAAAGTGTTAGATTATGAAACTAAGTTACTTGAAAGTAAGACTCAAATAATCACCGCTGAAGCAAATGGGCAAAGTTGGATACAGAGAAATTGGCGCCCAATCACCATGCTTACATTTTTAGTTTTAGTTGTATTAGATAGCTTTGGCCTATTGGCGTTTAGATTGTCTGAAGACGCATGGACCTTATTAAAAATCGGCTTAGGTGGCTACGTAGCTGGCCGTTCTGTTGAAAAAATAGCAGATAAGATTCGTTTAAAATGAGTGAGATAGTCAAATTAAGCACTTTCCCAAGGGTTATTTCATGCCTGGTAATGTTATTCACTGGTTATTTAATATCTATTACCGTTCTTTGGGCGTTAGGAACCAATATTGAAGATGTAACAGCAGCGCAAGCCGGTGTTATAGCGGCTATTCTCACGCCAATCGCGGCAATCTTTAAATTCAGTTTTGATTTTGCCGGTGATGGCAAGATAGATAGTTAAGAAGGAAAGTAAGTGGATATTATCGTTGAGTTGTTTGGTTTGCTTTCTGAGAAAACACCAGAGTTTGTAATAGGGTTTGCTATTGGTGCATTGCTGGCATTCATTTTAGCTTATATGATTTTGCTACCTAAGATGGTGAAGAGTGCTACTGAATCATTAACAGCACAAGTAGGGTTGTTATCCACTCAAGTTAATAATCAAACAAATACTATCAATCATTTGCAAGACCAAATATCTAAGCTAGAAGGCGAATTAGAGCCTTATCGGCAGTTTGCCGAACAACAATTAAATAAGCTCACCTCCACTAAGCAGCAATGAAAATTATACTCGCTACAAACCAGCATGAAATGTCAGTAGCTATAAGAGAAAAACTAAACTGCAAATACACACATGTAGTTGTAGTTGATGGCGATAATGTAATTGAAGCGAGACCCGAAGCGGGAGTTGTAAAGACACCACTAAAAGTATTTAAGCGTCTCTATCCCACATATGAGTATAGAGAAATGCCAGGTGATGTTAATAAATCAAGAGCGCTAGTCGGTAAGCCTTATGATTACAAGGGTTTACTGGGAATGGGCTTTAAAGTTTATAGCATCCAAGACCCTAAAGCTTACTTCTGTTGTGAAGTTGTAGGTATTGCAGCAGACAATGTAGATGACAGTATGTCTCACACTTTATTGCCAGATGATTTTATTGAGCTATCAACTGCAGTTTGTGTGTAACTAATGCCAATTAGACCAGGTAAAGCATGTAGGGCTGCATCATGCCCAAACATAGCCAGCGCTTCAAAGTATCACGGCTTTTGTGAAGAGCATAAAGATCGTGGTGGTTGGTATGGGAACGAAAGGGATAAAGGTAATGACACAGCCAGAGGTTATGGTTGGGCTTGGAGAAAATTATCCAAACTCATAAAGGAAAGAGATAAAGGTTTATGTCAAGAGCATAAGCGAAAAGGAATTTTTAAGGCAGGCTCTCAGGTTGACCACATCAAGCCGAGAGAACAAGGCGGCAATGATGAACATAGCAACCTTGAATTATTGTGTAATGACTGCCACAGGACTAAAACAGCCACAGAAAGGATAAGGAAGTAAGGGGGGCGGGTTAAAAGTCTACAGCCTTTGCTATACAACACCGCTGCCAAGTCTTTTTTACACCTCCGCAACTTCGAAACTTTTTTTTAGGATCTTAAATGTCTACCCCGAAGCCCACACCTACAGTTTTGAAACTGATAAAGGGGAACCCGGGTAAACGTGCCATTAATAAGAATGAGCCAAAACCCGAAAGAGGGATCCCCAAGTGTCCAGCACACTTGGACACCAAAGCTAAAACGGCATGGAAAAAACTTTGCCAAAGATTAGATCAAATGGGTGTCCTAACTTTAGCTGATGAATATGCATTAGAAATTCTCTGTAGTGTTTATGCGCGCATTAGAGATCTACAAAAGGCCGTTAAAAAATACGGGTGCACGACTTATGAAACCACTAGTACTGCTGGTGATATGACAGTTAAAGCTTACCCTGAAGTGGCGCAGCTTGAAAAAGCCGAAAGCCTTTTTAGAAGCTACTTAACTGAATTTGGTTTAACACCAAGCTCAAGAACAAAATTAGAAATTAATCCTGATAAAGATCCTGATGACCCGTTAAAAAAATACGGGGTTTAAGTGGCTACACTTCAATCATCTTGCCAATATGCTGTTGATGTTTTGGCGGGTGATGTAGTTGCTTGCAAACAAGTTAAGCAATCGTGCCAAAGATTTATTGATGATCTTGATTCAGGTAAGTGGGGCTTTGACGAAGCAGCAGCAACCAGAATTCTAGAGTTTTTCCCTGATTTTGTAAGGCACGTTAAAGGAAAGTTGGCCGGTCAACCTTATGAGCTATCGGACTGGGAAGGTTTTATTTTAATAAACCTCTTTGGTTTTGTTCATAAGAAAAGTGGATTACGAAGATTCAGAACCGCTTACATTGAAGTAGCTAGAAAAAATTCAAAATCTACGTTCTGTTCTGGGATAGCTCTTTACATGACAGCCTTTGATAAAGAGGGTGGCGCAGAAGTTTATAGCGCAGCTACAACTCGAGACCAAGCAAGAATAGTGTTTGGTGATGCACAGAACATGATTAAGAAATCCGCACCACTTAAAAAGGTGTTTGGAGTTCACAAGTTAAATATTCACCACATGGCGAGCGCAAGCAAATTTGAGCCGCTATCTAGTGACGCTGGTACGCTTGATGGTCTAAATGTCCACTGCGGCATTCTGGATGAGATTCACGCACATAAAACCCGTGAAGTTTGGGACGTTGTGGAAACTGCAACAGGCGCCAGAGAACAAGCTTTAATTCTTGCCATCACTACAGCAGGTTTTAACAAGCAAGGTATTGGCTTTGAACAGCGTGACTATGTTCAGAAAGTTTTAGACAAGGTTGTTGATGATGATACCTACTTTGGGATCATCTTCACTATTGATGAAGATGACGATCCCTTTGATGAAAACAATTGGATAAAAGCCAACCCCAACTTGGGAAGATCTAAAAAATTAGATGATCTTAGAAGATTGGCCAAAAAAGCCAGAGAAATACCTGCAGCGCTCAATAACTTTTTAACTAAACACTTAAACGTTTGGGTGAATGCTGCAGTTGCTTGGCTTGATATGCTCAAGTGGGAAAAGTTACCACACAGATCTGATATTGAACATTTAAAAACATTGCCTTGTTACATTGGCTTGGATTTAGCAAATAAGCTTGATTTGGCGGCTGTCGTTGCCGCATTTCCAGACGGTGACAAAATACATGTTTTATCAAAATTTTATTTGCCTGAAAGCACTGTTTACACAAAAGCCAGAACGATTGGCAATTTATACGATACCTGGGCAAAGCAAGAACATATAACGATCACTGATGGTGACATCATTGATCATGAAGTAATTGAAGCTGATATTCGTCAGATGTTGCGTGACTTTGATGTTAAAGCGGTTGGCTTTGATCCATGGGGCTCAACTCAGTTGTCAATAAGATTGAGCGCTGATGGTGCGCCAATGGTTGAAATCCCGCAAACAGTCAAAAACCTATCCGAAGCCATGAAAGAAACTGAAGCAAAAGTTATTTCTGGCAACTTATATAAAGATAAAAACCCCGTCCTTGATTGGATGGCTTCAAACGTGGTGGTGAAAGTGGACAAAAACGAAAATTACTTTCCTAACAAAGACCATGCTGACAATAAAATTGATGGAATGGTGGCATTATTTATGGCGGTAAATCGAATTATCACACAGCCAACCGAAGTTAAAATACAGTTTAGAACATTATAATGAACATATTTAATAGGGTTTTTGGTAAAAAAGAAGCAGTTGTAATTGATTCATCTGAAAAGCTCGCGTCCTTTTTGGGTAGTTGGTATGACACTTCTTCTGGGGTATCGATAACGCCAGCTAATGCCCTGCAATTAATTTCAGTGTATCAGTGTGTAAGAGTTCTGGCTGAGTCTGTAGGAATGCTGCCCCTTTCCATGATGAAGGAAGAGGGAGCCATTAAAGAGAAGGCCATTGATCATAATCTTCATAAGCTTTTTACTCTGGCTCCAAATGATTACATGACAGCCCAAGAGTGGAAGGAGCTTGTAATAGCTCATTTGTGTCTTCGGGGAAATCACTACAGCTTTATAAATAGAACTAGAAAAGGGGTATCTGAATTACTTCCTTTAGCCCCTGATAGTGTTACCCCAAAACTTAATGATTCATACCAAGTTGAATATAAAGTTAAGTTTAAAAATGGCACCGTAAAAACGCTAGATAAAAGTCAGGTTTTCCACGTTAAATTATTTTCAATTGACGGGGTAAACGGTCTTAGTCCAATTTCTCAAGCCCGTCATTCTTTAGGTTTGGCCAAAGCCGCTGAAACCCATGGCGCTTCGGTGTTTAAAAATGGTGCTAAACCAGCTGGTGGATATAAAACCCCAGGCAATTTAAGCGACGAACAATATAACACCCTTAAAACTCGCATGGAAGATCACCAAGGTTCAGGTAATGAGTTCAAACCTTTCATTCTTGAAGGGGGGCTTGATTGGGTTCAGGTATCAATTACACCAGAGGACGCGCAACTTTTAGATACAAGAAAATTTCAGCGTTCAGAGATAGCCGGTTTATTCAGGGTGCCACCTCATAAAATCGGCGATTTAGAAAAAGCTACATTTAGCAATATTGAGCATCAAGGACTGGAATTTGTAACTGATTCTCTAATGCCTTACCTAACAAGAATTGAAAACCGCATTAGAACGTCATTGCTAACGGGTGATGATTGGAAAACATACTTCGCTAAATTCAACGTTAACGCCTTATTGCGTGGAGACATGAAAGCTAGAGCTGAGTTTTACACAAAACTTGAACAAGCTGGCGCTTTATCTCCAAATGAAATCAGAGCTAAGGAAGATATGAACCCAAGAGAAGGTGGTGATATTTACCTGACACCAATGAACATGAATGTAAATGGCAAAAAACCAGAGGAAGAAGCAGATGATGACAAAACATAGATTTGATGCAGGCTTAAAGATCAAGTCTGTTTCTGATACAGGTGAGTTTGAAGGTTTAGGTTCTGTGTTTGGGGTTAAAGACTCATACAGTGACATTGTTATCAAAGGAGCTTTTCAAAAGTCCTTGGATGCATGGAAAGAAAAAGGTTCTCTTCCAGCTTTATTGTGGATGCACAAAATGGATGAGCCGATTGGTATTTATACCGAGATGAAAGAAACCGATGAAGGGCTTTATGTAAAAGGCCGCTTGTTAATTGATGATGATCCCCTAGCTAAGAGGGCTCATGCCCACATGAAAGCGGGATCACTATCAGGGTTATCTATCGGTTATGCCCTAAAAGATTGGGAATATGATTCAGCAAAAGAAGCATTTGAATTAAAAGAAATCGATTTGTGGGAAGTATCACTTGTTACCTTTCCTGCAAATGATGAAGCAAGAATTTCGGACGTAAAAAGCGCCCTTGAAACCGGTGAAATTCCTCAACCTGCCTTGTTTGAGAGATGCCTGCGAGATGTAGGTTTAACACGTTCACAGTCAAAAGCCTTTATGGCTAGAGGCTATAAGGCTCTGCGAGATGCAGATGGTGATAAACAACAGGCGCTCGCAGCGCTTAAATCAATTTTATAAATTATAGGAAATTATTATGGGTGTTGAATTAAAAGATATTCAAGACGTTGCAGATGAACTTGGTGGCAAGTTTGACGAGTTTAAAAAAGCTAATGACAAACGTATCGCTGGTATTGATCAGGAAAAGTCTAAACTTTCAGCTTCGGTAGACTCTCTAAACGAGAAGTTAAGTGAACTTGACGGTATCAAAACTGATCTAGAAACTTTGCAGAAACAGCAAAACCGACCAGGTATTACCGGTGCAGACCAAAAAGAATATAAAGAAGGTTTCCTTCAGTTCTTACGTAAAGGTGATACAGAACAAATCGAAACTAAAGATGTGAATGTTGGTTCAGATTCAGATGGCGGTTTTGCAGTGCCTGAAGAATTAGATCGTAACATCTTAGAGTTGGAACGTGACGCTTCACCAATGCGTCAATTATGTCACACCATGACCGTATCAGCTGATTACAAAAAATTGGTTAATATTGGTGGTGCTTCTTCTGGTTGGGTTGGTGAGACAGACCCGAGACCGAAAACAAACGGCCCATCATTAGCGCAATTAACCCCGTTTATGGGTGAGATTTACGCCAATCCAGCAGCTACTCAAACTTCATTGGACGATATATTCTTTAATGCTGAACAATGGATTTCTGGTGAAGTTGCGACAGAGTTTGCAGAAAAAGAAGGTGCAGCTTTCTTATCTGGTGACGGAACCAATAAGCCGAAAGGTATTTTAGCTTACACGTTATCAACTGACGTTGATGCATCTCGTACTTTCGGACAATTACAAAACAAAGTGGCCGCTTCAGCTACTGCAGTGACAGGTGATGAAATCATTGATTTAATTCATTCGCTTAAGCGTGGGTACCGTCAAGGTGCTGGGTTTATGATGAATAACCTAACTGTTGCCGCACTTCGTAAGCTGAAAGATTCTGATGGAAACTACCTTTGGAAGCCTGGATTAGAAGCCGGTGCTTCTTCTGTTTTGCTAGGTTATGGCATTACTGAAAATGAAGATCTTCCAGATCTAGCGGCTAATGCAAATGGTATCTTGTTTGGAAACTTCAAACGTGGCTATACCATCGTTGACCGTATGGGAACACGTATCTTACGCGACCCTTACACCAATAAGCCATTTGTTCACTTCTACACAACTCGTAGAACTGGCGGCATGTTGACTGATAGCAACGCTATCAAGGTATTAACTCAAGCATCTAGCTAAATAGGAGGGGGCGAAAGCCCCTTTTTAATATGAAAGCATTAAAAGAATTTAAATATCACTTAAACGGTAATTCGTTAACCGTTATAAGTGAGGGTGAAGACATTCCAGAAATTGCTCAGGAATACGCCATGAAAAATGGTTATGCTGAAGAAGCAAAAAAAACACCTGCTAATAAGTCAAAAAGCACCCCGAGAAGTAAATAAAAATGATAACTGTATCTGAGTGTAAGCAACAATGTAGCATTGAAGAGGGGTTGATTGATTTTGATCCTTGGTTTGCGCGAATTATTCTTGCAGCAACAGCCGCTTTACAATCATATTTAAATCGAAAATTGTTTGCGAATCAATCTGATTTAGATGCTGCAAAAAGTCAATTAGAAGATGACGACAATTCACTTGATACGGCCATGGTTATTACGGAAGACTTAAAACACGCAATGTTAATGATGATTGCTCATTGGTTTGAAAATAGAGAAACAGCATCTTCATCAACAATCAAAAATGTTCCTGTCGCTTTTCAATTCTTAGCGGGTCCATACAGGTCAATATGCAAATGAGTGCTGGCAAAAAGCGCCACCCGGTTATTTTTGAAAAAAAAGTAATTACACAAAATGCTATTGGTGAGTCTGTCGAAAATTGGCAACATGAGTTTAATACTCTGTGTGAGATAAAAAAAAGCAAGATAGACACCGTTAATGAAGATGATGCAAACCTAATAATAAGTGATATAAAATTAGTCGTTAACAAAACATCTTGCACAAAGAATATTGCAGCAAGTCAATATAGAGCCACCATTAATAATAAAAGCTATCTGATTGTTGAAACGGATCCATACGAGTCAGCTAGAGAAATAACGTTATATGCGTCTAACTATGATTAAGTTAGACGGCTTTAAAGAGATCAGTAAAACGCTAAAAGCAATGGAATCTAAAGTTGCTGCCAAAGTAGTGCGTAAAGGCGTTGCAAAAATGGCGCAAGTAGTTAGAAAGGATATGAGAAAACGCGCCCCAAGGAAATCAGGAAAGCTTAAAAAAGAATTAAGATACAAAATCACCAGATCTAAAGCTGGAGGGTTTACCGCTGCCGTAGGTGCGTTTAATGGTGCTTACTATGCCAACTTTATTGAAAAAGGCACCAAACGACACTCAATCAAGCCAAAAAACAAGCGAAAAGTACTTAGTTTTGGCGGTAGAAATGCAGCAGAAGTAACGCACCCTGGCACAAATGCAAAACCTTTCATCGAACCGGCTTTCATTGCTTCAAGAGATGAAGCTGTAAAACAGGCTGGCAAGGCAATAATAATAGAGTTGAGTAAGTTAAAATGATCGCCCAAAAGATAAATGAAAAAATAAAATCGATTGAATCAGTATCAACCGCCACATCAAATAACATTTTCCTTGGTGAGCAACCAGAAAACACAGCTAAACCTTTTATTGTTTATGCTTTTAGTGATTCAACGCCAATAAATACCCTTCAAGGCGCATCAAATCTAAAAAACGAAGTGTGGTCAGTAAAACTAACTGGCAATAACTACGCATCTTTAGACGAGATGAAAGAAACGATAATTACTGAATTTACTTCAGAAAGAGCTAATTTTACTGCTTCATTAGATGATATCAACGTTGAAAAAGATAGGGCTGCTGATTTAGATCATATTACGCTATTTTTCAGGCTTCACTTTTACTAAAACCCACTAATTTAAACACCATTCAACCCGCTTAATTGCGGGTTTTTGCATTTAAGAGGATATAAATATGGCTTCTACAGCTATCAGCGCACAAGGTTGCACGTTAGAAATTGATGTTGCAGCTGCAGGAACACCGGACACAGAAATTGCAAATCTTTTTAGTTTTTCTGGCTTAGATGGCGAGGCTTCAGAAATTGACGTAACTAGTCTTTCATCTACAGCAAAAGAATACAAATTAGGCTTAAAAGACTACGGTAATTTCAGTATTGAATATCATGTTGATTTTGACGATGCTGGTCAAGATGATTTGCGGTCAGCTGGGGTTTCAGGTGACGTTAAAACGTTCAGATTGACCCTTCCAAACGGAAGAACCTTAACCTTCAGCGCTTTAGTGAAAAATGCTGATTCAATTAGTGGTGGTGTTGACGCTACGGTTAATGGTGGCGCTTCTTTACGTATCACGGGCGCGGTTACGGTGGCATAAATGGCAATACTTAGTTTTGAATCGATAGTTTCTACTGAAGACTTACCAAGAGAACTGGTAAACGTTCCTGAATGGGGTGGTGATGTATATATTGCCACAATGACCGCGGCAGATCGTGACTCTTATGAATTAAGTGTTGCGAATCTTCAAGGTGGAAAAATGAAACCTACCATGCAGAATATCCGGGCAAAATTAGTTGCTAGATGCCTTGTTGATGAAGATGGTAAGCGCATATTCCCCGAAGCGAAGATTGAAGAACTTGGGAAAAAATCAGCTAAGGTTTTAGATCGTTTATTTGATATTTCTAGCCGTATTAATGGCATTAATGAAACAGACCAGGTGGAAATAGCAAAAAACTAAATTCCCAACCTCAGAGACAATTGATTTTTCAAATCGCTGAAAGGTTGGGAATGTCACCAAGGCAAGTTTTACATTCACATGACTCAAAAGAGTTGGTTGAGTGGGATGTTTGGCTAAATCCGCAGAAATGGCAAAAGAAAATTGAAAGTACAGACGATTTTCGATCCGCTCAGATATTAAACTTAGTAACGAGGTCAAATGGCTAATATTGGCAGGTTAACAGTTGATTTAACCCTAGCTTCACAGAAATTTGAAGCCGGTGTTAAGCGCGTAAATGCTCGCGTTGCCACTATGCGAAAGCATTTGGCTTCAGCTTCTAAATCTATGGGCGGTATGCAAGCCCGTGTAGCTGGTTTGGTGGGTGTAGCTGGCTTAGGAATGCTCATTAAAAGTTCACTAAGCTCAGCTGATTCATTAGCTAAAATGTCTGATAGATTGGGTATTGCAACTGAAGATTTAGCCGCTTTCCAGCATCTAACACAGCTAAACGGTGAAACTTCAGAATCTTTTGATAAATCCATGACCAAGATGGTTAGAACAGTTGGTGAATTTCACCGGGGATTAGGAACGGGCAAAAAGGCTTTTGAAGATCTTGGTATATCAGTTCAAGATTTGCAAAATAAAAATCCGGCTGAACAATTTCAAATTATTGGTGATCGAATCAAAGGTTTGGGGGATAAGTCATTACAAGCTAGTACAGCAGCAGACATTTTCGGCCGTAGTGGTATTAATTTATTAAATACTATTAATCAAGGCTCTGAAGGTTTTGAAAAAGCCAAAGAAGAAGTTGAGAAATACGGGCTGGCAATATCTCGCGTTGATGCCGCAAAAATAGAAGCTGCAAATGATGCTTTATTGCGTTCTCAGCAAGCCATTAAAGGAGTATCGTTAAAAGCCAGTGTTCAATTAGCCCCAATCTTGGAGGCTGTAGCAAATAAATTTACAGACTCTGCCGTTGCTGGTGATGGTTTCGGTGTGAAAATGAAATCTGTAATGTCAAAAGCTACTAGTTTCGTTGGCGTGTTTGCAGACGGTATTCATGGAATAAAAGTAATATTTAAAGCGGTTGAGACTGGTGTTATTGGCTTTGGTGCTTTATTTGCAAATATCTTTGAATTTATGATCAATGATGTGATGGTTAAATTTGCAAATGGTGTAAGCAATTTCGTTTTAGCCCCTATCAGGAGTATTTTAAAATTCGCGGCCCAGTTTAGCGATAAAGCACAGGGCATGCTTGATTCAATTAATTCACTTGGTAAAGCCGAGGGGCTTGAGTTCTTGCGAAATATCGCGGGTGAAATGACTGAAAATTTAAAAAATTCTTCAGGTGAGTTACAAGATCTTATGTTGGAAACAATTCCAAGCGAAGGTATGAAGGATAAGCTCAATGAAATATTTGAATTAGCTTCTGAAAACGCTGAAAAAATTGCAAATAAAGCACAGCAGTTAAGTGAAAAATCACTTACTGTAAATCCCTCTGAAGTATTAGATGAGAATAATCAAGAGTCAGATAACAAAAAGAAAGAAGCCGGTGAGAAATCTCACTTAGAAAAGATGGCAAGCCTTCAAATTGGCAGCAGTAAAAAAATTGCGGCTGTTCAAAAAGCTATTAAATTGAAAATGGCTATTGTGAATGGTTTTACCTCAATATCTGAAGCGTGGGCTTCACTACCGTTTCCCGCCAATATACCTGCTGTTGCTATGGCTACTTTATCAAGCGCAGCGAATATATCTGGTATTAAGGGTGTGGGCTCGTTTATTGGTGGTGGTTACATCCCTGACGGAGCAAGGGCTGGTGGTGTTGATGGTAAGGGTGGTCAAATGCATATTTTACACCCTGATGAATCAATTATTGATCATAAAAAGCAAGGTGTATCTTCTGGCAATATAGAAATGTCTTTTGCTCCAGTGTTTCACGGTTCTAATCCTGATGAAATTATCCCTGAATTAAAACGCAAGTTTAAGCAGTTTTCTAGACTAGTTCAAAGCGTAAGAAACGCACCTATTTAATCAACATTAATCCTAATCAGCCCGCTTAATTGCGGGTTTTTGCTTTTTATGGAATGTAAATGACATTTAGATTAACTGAATTTTCTAGCGTATCGATCACGCAAGTGGTTGACGTTAGAACACCCAAAGCTCGTTACAAGCGCTCTCGCGTAGAAGGTAATGAAGCGCCTTATTGGAAGATTGAACTAACCACTGTTCCATTAGAGTACGCAGAAGCTATGGCAGCTGCAGCATATTTAAATTCACTAAAAAGTAGCCTGACGATTTTTCCTTTTCCAAATCCACTGCCAGAGTTAACAAGCGGTGTGAGTTTTACAAATTACTCACCAAATTCTGAGGACTCAAATCAATTAAGCATTGAAGGAGTGATCCCTAATTTACAAAATGCCGTCAGAGCCGGTGATTTTGTGCAGTGTTCTAATCATCAAAAAGTATATCAAGTGATTGATGACGATAACTTTGATGGTTCAAGTCAACTCATAGCCAACATTACACCAGAATTACAAGCCACCACCACAAATGGTGAGGTGATTAAATACGGTGAAGATGTAGCGTTTCAATGCTGTTTAGATGACTACATACCAATAGATGTAATTGCCAGTAAAGGTAAATTTGTTGTGTTTGATATTACATTGTTGGAGCAGGGATGAAGTCAGTTACCGCACAGCAAAGAGAAAAATTAAAAAGTTATGTCTCACTTGCCATGTTATGTAAATTTAAACTGGGCTCAACCTGGTATTTTATAAGCAACAAAGACAAAGCAAAAGATTACAACAGCAACACATACCAACCCGCTTATTTGCTTGAAACAGACGATATTGAAATCACCAGTACACCCAAAATTGATGATATTTCGGTGGTGATTGACGGAACAGATTCAGTATTTATTGGTTTGTTTTTAGCACAAGCATGGATGAATCAAAGCTTAGAATTAGTGCAACTTTATTTAGATAAAGACGGTTCAACCATATATTCAGAGGTTGCATACAGCGGGTTAATATCGGCAGTTAATATTAGCACCGGTAGCCCCTACAAAATTGATGTCACGGTTTCTTCAGTATGGAAAGACTTTGAAAAACAAGCCGGCATTAAAACTAATCCTACCTCACAGCAAATTCACTACCCATTATGCACAGGGTTTGAGCATGTTTCACAAGCTACTAAATCAACCCCTTGGGGCAAAGAAGGTAATGGTCGCAGTTTAAGCTCTAACGCCACTTACAGCAGAACAAGTAAGTTTGATGGACCAGGAGTACCATAAATGGGTGTATTAAGTGATATTGGTAATTTCTTCTTTGGCTGGTTAAAACCAGATGTACCCAAGCCTGATACGGGTGTTGATGTTACAAAAGCCAATACAGATGCTTCTATTCCTGTTTGTTATGGGCGGGTTTATGACACGGGTAAGCTGGCTTTTAGGGCAAGTAATGACAATGATAGCGACGATGTTAAAAACGATCTATTGCATGACATTGTTATTTGGAGTGAAGGTGAGTGTGGCGGTGTTGTAAAAAATTATGTTAACGATGAGCGTTCAAACTCAAGCCGTTTTAATGTCAATAACGGTAAGGTCTATTATGCTTTTAGTTTTGCTAATGGCATGGGGACTTATTCAGACCCATTATTAACACAAGCGGGTAAGCGCAATACTGATACCTATGACGGTAAATTAGTGTCTTACATTCGCTGTGAAATGTACAAAGATGTGTTTAGTGGTGAACCAAGTCATAAAGCAGAATTTAACGGTAGGTTAATTTCAACGCCTTCAGGCGGGGCAAAAACAGTTTCAGAAAACCCCGTTTCACAACTCTATGATTATTTAAAATCCCCCATTTACGGTAAAGGGTTAGACACCTCTTTTATCGACGTTACTAGTTTTCAAGCAGAGCGCGCAATTTGTGATCAGCAAGTCGAAACTTATTCGGGCAGCAGTGAATACAGAAGTTTATTCACAAGCAATATCAAACTTGAAACCTCAGAAACGGTATTAGACAACACCAACACCTTGTTAAAAGCCATGCGGGGCATGCTGTTTCATAGTGACGGTAAATTAAAATTACTCATTGAAAAAGATGATAGCCCCGTTGATTTTGAGATAGACGAAAACAACCAAGGTTTTATTGAATGGGGTGACGTAAGTAACAGTTCAAAATCAAACCGTTACAACAGGGTAGTGTGTCGATACATCGAGCCCGATTCAGGCTGGACGAAACAAGAAGTTGTTTACCCAATAGCCGGTAGCCAAGAAGAAACCGATTTTCTAACAGAAGATAACGGTGTTGTTTTAGAAAAAAGCGTTGCCCTTGATACCTGCATTTATTATCACGAAGCCGCCCATCACGCTAAAACAATGCTATTGATAAGCCGTGAACAACTAAGAACATCTGTTGTTTGGGGGCCAGAAGCCGTTATATTAGAAGTGGGTGACATAGTGCCAGTTACCCGCGCGGCATTGGGTTGGAATGGCAAGTTATTTAGAATTGAATCAACCGAAAAATCTACCTATGACGGCAGTGTTGAACTTAAATTGCGCGAGCATCAACCCTATATTTATGATGATGCCAACGTGGGTGACAAGCCAAATTATTCAGATACAGACTTAACCTATACAAACCCAACCACACCCAGCGCATTGGTACAAACTGCAGCTTACGACGATTTTACCCAAGTGCTTTTAGAATGGGCCAGTACAACAACTGATCATAGAATAGTGATATTAAACAGTGATGGTGATCAGGTCTTAAACACCACCTTTGCTGGCAAAAGCTTTTCAATTAAAAACTATCCTATAGGTACTTATTCAGCCAGTTTGTATGCAATTGGCGGGTTAGGAAGGTTGTCTTTGCCGTTAGATTTTAACGTTGATGTCATCATTCCGCCAACACCCGTTGGCGCACCATCGGTACAAATTAACCCTGGTGTGATTGTGTTAACCCCGCCTGAAACCGGCAACATTAACAATATTTATGAGGGGCTTTGGACAACAAGCGCAGTGCTTGATCCTAATACCGATTCTGTAAGTTTGTTTTACACCATACCCGCTGGTAAATCGTTAACCATTACCAGCACCACAAACCAAACTTATTACATCTGGTACCGCCTTAAAACCGTTGAAGGTAACGGGGTTTGGGTGGTGAAATCGGTAAATGGTGTATTACAAAGTGGCACACAAGGCGATAGTGGCGATAGAGGTGCAGGCACTTATAATGCAACGGGTAGCAGTTGGAGTGATTCAACGGCCAATGCTGCCACCACTGGCAGCAATGTAATTGGTGACAGGGTTACCATTTCAAATAGTAGTTTTAGTGAAACCCGCCATTGGAACGGCTCAAGCTGGATAAGCGTTGATGTCGTTATTGATGCCAACTGGATTTTTAATTCAGAAGTTATTATTCAAAGTTTGGGGGCGGGGCAAATTACCGCTGAAAAACTAGATTTGGGCGACATTAAAATTGATGAAGATGGTGTGGTTGTTGATGCCGTTTCATACGACACAAAAATGTTTATTGACACAACCAGCACCAATGACATTGGCCTTTTAGTTAAACGAGGCACCACCGGTTCTCAGCCTTGTATTTATGCTCATTCACCTAGATTGGCGGGAGAATTTGTATCCTTAGAAAGAACAGCGTTTAAGGCCACCACTTCTGGTTACAACGCAACGCCTTACGCCACTGCAGAGTTTTATAATGCTAATGCTGTGGGTATTGGCGCTAAAATCACGCCAAAGCTTGAGCTTGTCACTCATAGCCCTTCTACGGTGTTTGAAATTATTGCTGGTAATGGCATTAATTTTACAATGGGCGCGTCAGATGATTTTCAAAAAAATGGTAAAAACATTTACGTGCAAGGTGATGTGTTAACCATTGAATCGTCAGGCGGAATAGGTACCCACACTATAAGCCAAGATCAACAAGGTATGGTTGGCATTGTGGGCGGAAAGTCAACCAATGTCACAATGAGTTTAGGCGGCTTTTTTCACACCAATTCAACAGACAGTTTGGTGAGTTATATTGGTGCGGCTGGAGTGTTTGACCAAGGCGCACGGGTTTATTCGCCTAACAACCCACCACCTGGCGGCAGTGAAACATCGTCAACCAGCGCCACACCTAGTACTTTGGCAAAGCGTGACGGATCAGGTCACATTAATGCGGTAGCGTTTAATAGTTCACTTACGTCTAACAACGCAAGCCCTGTTCACATAATGACAAAAAATGGGGCTGACAATTATTTGCGGCCCACTAGTGCATCGTCTTTTCGATCAACAGTCACCGACCCTTATTACAGAAGTAGTAGCTGGACACCCACAGCCGCGCAAGTTGGTGCGTTGCCAGACTCTACAACAGCCAATGACATTGGCGCATTAAGTACAACGGGTACCGCTGCAAATAGCAGTAAGCTTAGTAATTTATCACCGTCTTCTACCAATTCAGGTAACACGGTAGTAACTCGCAATAGCAGTGGTAATACATCGGTTGGCACGCTTTATTACGTTACGCTTACCCAAGCATCAACGTTAAAGTCAAAACATGTATTAGAAAGACTCTACAGCACGTTAGACGACGTATGTAAAGTTGGGCAAAAAGGCGTATTGGTATACACGCCAAAAGCCAACCCAAACATTATTAAATATGGCTTTGCACTAGAAGAAACCGATCCTATCTTTCCCCATGCTAGCGCCCGTGGTGACACAAACGAACTTGTAGGCATGGAATACACCCAAATGATCAGCCCGTTATACACGGCTATGCATGAGTTAAACGAAATTATCAAAACGCAGCAAGCAAGCATTGAGGCGTTAACCGAACGTATTACAACATTGGAGAACAACACATGATCACTGCAACCTTTACTGACCCGCAAGGCACTAACCATACTGATGCCGTTTTTCACTTACGCCAAGCAAATCGCAATAAAAACGAAAGTGAATATTACGCATTAGATACAACCGATTTTACTACCGTGACTAACCCCGACACAAAAGTGTCGGCCAATATTTCGTTTTCAGTTTATTACTGGGTGAATGCAGCGGCCAAAGAAAATGGCGCCGCCCCATACATATTGGCTAACAGTGCAGATATGAGCATGGATTTTAATTTTGTACCTGATGAGACATATGACGGTTTATCACTTGAGCAAAAATGCGAAAAGTACTTAACCGAAACTATTTTACCTGGCATGCAGCCGTAAGTTTTAACTCAAACCTTACTCAACTAAATAGGTGGACAAATAATGGCATGGATTAAAGCGATAGTATTTTTATTGGTCATTTTTGTTATGTGGCTGGCGTTATTAGTAATTGAATTTGCTTCGCTGTTAATAGCTGCTTCACCCGCACTCACAGGTGATAAAGATTTTCAACGTTTTGTAAAGTCTGTATTACTCGCTGAAGACCAGTTAGTTAACCGCTTTTTAGGCGGCTATTGGAAAACCACAATAAGCAGTGAGATTGGCGCGTATGCCATTGCTGGTAGTGAAACCGCTTTGCGAATGGAAATAGTCGTGAACTGGATTTTCTACGTAACTGTAAAACAAGTTAATCACTGCCGAGCGTCAATCGAATCAGACGATTTACATTTTACACCACCTAAGGTGAGAGCCGTGGCCCTTGTTGGTTACATCTCGTCAATTTTTACACTTAATTGGATATTCGCATGAAGCTATCAGATTTTTCAACATTAGCCGAAGCTCAAGCTTATGAGTTAACTACTTACCAAGACATTTCTGTAGGTAAAGCCAGTCAATACTTCGGTTTATCTGGAATGTTAGACTTACTAGAAACTAATAGTTCAAGCACCACTAAATTAACTATTGGTGAAATGAACACAACCGTTGGCGCGTTATGCCGGACAATATTAAACAGTGCTAAAACTACTGGATTTGCCGCTGACCCCAATGAAGAAGACGGTATTGCTAATCGCGGCGCTGCTCAAATTCTAGTAGCAGCAAGCGTGTTTACTCAACCTTTGGTAGATGCTTTTTGGGCTAATTCAGAAGTAAAAACCAAGCCCTACGAAAACGCCACTCAAGCTGAATTTGACGAAGCTAAAGACACGGGCCATCCAATTGCTTTAGTCCCCAATAACGAACAGCACAAAGCAGTTATTAATATTATTACTCAGCCACTCAAGCCCGTAAACGTTGTGGTACAGCAGAAATTAAGCAGGGATGGTACTAACTGGACTGAATGGCATGATATTGGCGCATTCAGGAACGTTTATTACCCACAACGTAGTTATGAATTTACTGTACAAAAAAGCCCTTCTGAATATCGAGAATTACAAGCGATTAGCCCGCTTACACTAGGTATGAGTCAAGAGTAATGTCGTTAATCGATGATGGTTTTAAGTTATTAGGTACACTAAAAGTCCCTGCACTGGGTGGGTTGGTTGCGTCTAACCGAATTCTTAAAATCAAAGATACTCACTTTACTACCGCCATGTTGGCAAAGCTTAAAACAAATGGTGATGATTTTAGGCTTAGTGAAGATGAAGAAGGGGACATAGTTAAACCTCTGCATATCATTGATGGTATTAACCTAAGTAAAACCCTTGTAAGTAATGTTGCAGAAGACCAGTTACTTTACGTGTGGGGAGATAACGCAGTCGCAACACAACCTGCAGCTGATGACGCGATTGGCAGTGAAGCGGTATATGCAAGTAAGGTATTCAACTTAGAACTTCAAGAAAGTTCTGGTAATCCAATTGATTCAGCGGGTAATACTTCATGGACATTTTCAGGGAGTGGGAGCTATTCTCAAGCCGCTGGCGCTGATGACGACGATTTAGCTGCATGGTTAAGTAATGACCGAATGCTAAGAACCGGTGATGCTACCGCTCAAATAACTGACGACAATACCTACCACTTAAAATTCAAGGCCAACATCACTGGTTCATCTAGCAACGCTTCGGTGTTCAATGGCGGCAATGGCGCAAAATTTGGTGTGAGTGGTTCTGGTGATACAGGTTCTATTTCTTACAGTAACGGAACAAGAGGGGCTTCTGCTAATCTTAGATCTGCTTTGGTTGGACACGGAATTGCCCAATATGATTTAGTGTTTGATGGCTCAGCGCATAGATTGTACAGAGATGGTGTGCCAGTGTGGGCATATAGTTATAGTGCGGGCATGAACTGGTCAGGTACTATGTGGTTGTTTAATGACTTCACTTTGTACGTATACGACTTATCGCTTTCTAATAACTCAGCTACAGCCACTGAGGTATCAATAGAAAGTCAAAATGCCAATGCTGTTGGTGCATGGTGGATAGCTGAAGATGCGCAAGCTGGTAATCCAGAGCAACAAATAACCTGTGTTCCTGCAAAACTAACTTATAGATCTTCTGTTTTAGATATTGATTCTAATCAAGCGTTAACACTTGTGACAGCTAAACAAGCCGCTATTGCCTCGCAAGTTGATATTGCAACACAAGCGCAAATAGTGACCGTTCCCGCTAAACAAGCAATAATTGCTACAACTTTAAACTTAGATGCTCAACAAAGTGTTTTAGCTGTTCCATCTGTAATGCAGTTTAAATCTAGTCAGTTAAATGTTGATCATCAAACAGCAATTACAATAGTACCAGCGGCATTAAATATACAAGCCGCTACATTGCAAATTCAATCAGATTCTGAACAAGCTATTTCTGTTGTTTCAGCAATCCAGAGTGTTAAAGCAAGTCAGCTAGATATTGAAACCAATCAAACGCTAACCGCTGTACCCAGCAAAATTCAAATGACTGCGCTGACATTATCAATTGAGCAAGACGGCCAGCAAGAAATAACTGTTGTACCGGCTATGCAATTAATTCAGGCGCAAAGCTTAAATCTTGAAGAGCAAACAAGTATTACAGTCAACCCAAGCAAGCTAGTCACACTAGCCGCAACGGTCACTTTATTACTTGAAGGCGCAGACAAAGATCTAACAAATTTAACTTTATTCGACATAACCGAAACGTTTTCAATTGAAGACATAACCCCAATTTTCACATTACATTAGGAGTAATGATCATGGCTGTATATTTCATGCATAACGACATTAAAGAAAAAGGCCCAGAAGAAGCCAAGCAAAACGCAAATTTATTAGTGGCTGTGAAAGCCCCTGTTAAATCTGATAGTTATGCTGCTTTTATGGCTAAAGTAATCGCTCAAGAAGCCCTAGCCGCGGGTGATTGGTTTTATAACTATGAAAACTCAGGTAATGACTTGCGGGTAACAACTAATGCTAAAACAGCGGTTGATCCAAGTGGTGTTGCTGCAGACACTGAAGATCTATGTATGGCAGCAGTTGACACGGTGAACGAAAAGGTATTTATTTGCCAAGACGCCACAGATCGAATAATTACTAATGAAGAAGGTGACCGCGTGACATTACCTGGTTTAAATTTCTTAATCCCTGAATTAGTAGCGGAGTAAGCCACTATGACCACCGCTGTTGGGTTTAAAGGCCGTAGCAATATCAATTCCTATGTTATCCATAAAGATAACCAACCTTTTGATTTAGTAGCGGCTGACGTAATTAAGCTAGAAGTTGAAGCGGGTGGAGCGGTCATAGATAGCGACTCAACCGCTTTATCATTCGATTCAACCGGATTTGAAGTGGAATTTGGGGCGTTAGATATTACCAATGGTCGTCACATCACTAAACTGACTGCTTACACTGCTACAGACAACAAAGGTAAGATATTAATTGGACCTGGTCTTAAAGGTAATTTAACCCTAACCATGCAAAGTGGTTAGGGGTAAAATAAACTATACTCAACATAACAAAGGAGTTGTTATGTTGATATTTTGGGTTATCTATATGGTTTTTGCTTTAATCGCCATCGGTTTTTTTGTTGATTATTTGCTGAAAATTAAACAGTAACTTTTCTTACTATTATGCAATTAAAATTACTGTTTTACACTGTCGCAATCTAGCAGCCGCTTAACTTCTTTGCTCTCTTTTTTACAAGCACCGCCAAAGGCAATTATTGCACATCTTGCTTCTAATGTGGCTTTGTAAGCCTTTGATACAGCTGGGCCAAAACCTGACACAGAAGAATTTATCTTTTTTATATTCTTATCCATAAATCACCTATTTTGTTTTGTTTGGCTTTCCGGTTTAATTACAGTACTTGAAAAGATGGTTTTTGGCTAACTGTATTAGGTTACGGATAGGGATCGTAAAACCCCATGTGTGATTCCTGTGTGATTTTGAAGTGCGTTTGTGGTGATCTTGAAGTAGTTCACCAACCCCTCGCCCCTTATTAAGTGGGGCGTGGGTGGTGTTGAAGTGGTGGAGCTGGCGGGAGTTGAACCCGCGTCCAGAAAGTGTCAACCGTCGGTACTACATGTTTATTTTGTCATTTATTTAACTACGTGGAACTCCGACAAACAGGATTTCGTTGCAGCTGGCCTAATACTATTTCGCGGTTCACCCTTAGACAAGGTTCCCTCGCTATCCTGCTGGGATGACCTTCCGAATCTCTACTAGCAGAAAGAGTATGAGGGGAAGGGC
Source organism: Paraglaciecola sp. (assembly GCF_051252315.1). GTDB lineage: Bacteria > Pseudomonadota > Gammaproteobacteria > Enterobacterales > Alteromonadaceae > Paraglaciecola. Next base: position 32,158 of record NZ_JBPOFP010000036.1, read on the forward strand.
TTTGACCGGTTATTAAGCGGCTAGAGCGTAGTTTTCGTCGTTTGCGACTATTTTTTTGCGGCTTTTTACGAGGCAAACCGCCCCTCGACATGCACCTAAAGCCTCGAGAATCCTGTCGAATCCAAAATCAGCCCCAAAGTGGCGTTGGTTGCAAACTACCAACAAGGGGATTCTAGCATAGGCTTTGTTTAAATGAATGGTTTTCGGTAATAAAGGTGTTTGATTGCTTGTTTAATGTACTGACCAAAGATTATTTTTATTTGAGGATATAAAGGCATTAGTAAATTAAATTTCGTAATGCCGTTACTCGCCTTTGTTTACTTAGGCCCTGAGCAAATCCTACTTTTTACATATTATTAACTGTTGACTCACGTTAACTTCACCTTACTATGAAGGGTTATAGGAATGATGAAATCGTTATCATAGGTTGGGTTTATATGAAAAATTGGTCGCGGGCTTTTGCTGTAACAAGCCTTTTTATTGCAAGTTTATCTTTAGTGAGTTGTGGTACTGACAACAGTCAAGATCCTAAAACTTCGAATGTGGTGGCACCTCAAAAGGTTCTTATTTTTACAAAGACCGCAGGGTGGCGACATAAGTCTATAGAGCCTGGTAGAGAGGCGTTAAAACAAGCCTTACTTAGTAAAGGTATTGAAGTGGTGGTATCTGAAGATGCGACTTTGTTTACCGATCAAACCTTATCAGAGATGTCTGCTTTGGTATTTTTAAATACCACTGGTGATATTTTAAATGAAGCTCAACAGGTTGCTATGGAGCGATACATTCAAGCGGGTGGCGGCTTTGTGGGTATTCATGCAGCAACAGATACAGAGTGGAAAGGGGATTGGATTTGGTATCGCCGCTTAGTGGGCGGTGTTTTTGCTAGTCACCCTAATACCCCGTCTAATGTGCAAACTGCTCGTATTCAAGTGATGGATAAGACTCATCCGTCTACTGCACATCTGCCAGATAACTTTCTAATGGCTGATGAATGGTACGACTTTAAGAGTTTGTCTAACCGTCGAATCGATATTATGAAAGTAGACGAAACCACCTACAGTGGTGGCGGCCATGGAGAATATCATCCTATCGCTTGGTACCATGAGTTTGATGGAGGTCGTGCTTTTTATACGGGCATTGGCCATAACGCTGATAACTTTAACGAGCCTTTATATACACAACATTTGTTGGGTGCTGTTGAATACGCAATCGGCGCCAACAAGCGTGATTACGCTTTGTCTCGGCCTGAACCTAATCGTTTTGTAAAAGAAACCTTACTCGATAATTTAAATGAACCTGTTAGTTTAGACATTGCTAAAGATGGTTCTGGTGTGATCTATGTCGAACGTAAAGGCCAAGTAAATTGGTTTGATTTGAAAACAAACGAACTGTCAAAGTTAGGAAAGGTAGACATCTTTTCGGCCAAGGGTTTTGGTGAGTTTGGCTTGTTAACTGTGGCGCTAGATCCTGATTTTGCCGTTAATCAACATCTTTATATGATGTACAACTTGCCATCTGAAAAAGAAAATACAGGGCCATTGCAGCGGGTATCTCGTTTTACTTTGGTTAATGGCAAGATAGATCATTCTCTGACTGTAGACATGTTAGACACACCAAACGAAGATACTTGTTGCCATACCGGCGGTAATATGGAATTTGATGGGCAAGGAAACTTGTTTATTGCTTTAGGCGACAACACTAATCCATTTGAAGCATTTGGTGTGGGCCCCGCTGATTTTAGAGACGGTCGTGCAGCTCACGATGCTTACCGTACCTCGGGTAACACGCAAGATCTGCGTGGTAAAATATTGCGGATCACGCCTCAAGCTGACGGCAGCTACACCATTCCCGAAGGAAATTTATTTTCAAATGCTGACGACGGTAGACCAGAAATATATGTCATGGGTACACGTAATCCTTATACCATTGCCTTTGATGATAAAGAACAAACTTTATACTACGGTGATGTAGGACCCGATGCAAAAGGTGACGATGAGCTGCATGGTTCAAAAGGATTTGATGAAGTTAATCGAGTTCGAAAAGCAGGTAATTTTGGTTGGCCATTATTTATTGGCAACAATAAAGCTTACAGACAATTTGATTATGCCAAGAAAAAAGAAGGCAAATGGAATAACCCGCTAGCGCCAATTAATACCTCTCCACGTAATACTGGCCTCAAAGCCTTACCACCTGCGCAGCCAGCTTTTATTTGGTATCCGTATAAAGGTTCAGATCAATTTCCAGAATTAGGTGCCGGATCTCGTAATGCTTTAGTGGCGGGGGTATACCGTACTAAGCAAGATAAGGCAGCATTACCGGCTTATTATGAAGGGGGCTTATTTATATCTGACTTCATGCGTCGTTGGGTAAAAGTAGTGTTTACCGATGACAATGGGGATATTTATAAAATAGATAAGTTTGCAGAAAACTCTGAGTTTGCTGCACCTATTGATATTACTTTTAGTCATCAAGGTCAGCTTTATATTTTAGAGTACGGTTCTAAATGGCATGACAATAATGAAGATGCTCGTCTGTCTAGAATCGTTTACACCGGCCCTGGAAATCGTAAGCCAATTGCTAAAGTGCAGGCTACCAATACTCAAGGTGTGGCGCCTCTTAGTGTCAAAGTGTCTGCTAGTCAGTCTTCTGATCCTGATAATAACCCGCTTACTTATGAATGGCGTATGGCTAAGTTATCAGCCGAGCAAACACTTGAACAAGCTGATTTCTCTCAAGCTAAAGTGACTAAAGAATTAAGCACTGAGCTTTTATTTGATCACAATGGTAAATACGCGGTTCAATTGACTGTGATTGATAGTGAAGGTGAATCCAGTTCCGCTTTACAATTGGTTGAAGTGGGTAATGCTCCGCCAACTATTGAAATTAAATTGGCAGGTAATCAAGACTTTATTTGGCCAAACAAAGCAGATCATCAATATGAAGTGGTTATCCACGATAATGAAGATGGTGTGATTAACCAAGACTCAGCAGCTTTTGGTCGAGTGAGTATTGGGTTTAATAAAATAAATGACACACCTGCAGCGCAAGCTGTAGGACACTTAGCACAAGATCCATTAGGGCCGGGTAGAGCCGCAGCTAAAAAACGTTTGTGCGTAGGTTGTCACCAAGAACAAGACGCATCGGTAGGACCATCATTTCAATCTGTGGCTGATAAATATAAGTCTTTGGAAAAACCAGTTGAATATTTAGCATCTTCAATTGCGGCAGGAAGCACTGGAAAATGGGGGCAACACCAAATGCCAGCTCATGACTTTTTATCAAATGAAGAACGAACTCAGTTAGCCGAGTATATATTGTTATTAAAATCTAAAGCGCCAAGTTTGCCGTTAACAGGTAAGTTACCTGAGGTAAAAGCGCAAGGCAGCTACCAATTGGTAGCAGAGTATACCGATGAAGGATCAAACAACATATCGGCTATCACCACTAAACAAACCTATACTTTACGTGAACCCGTGCTGCTTGCAGAATCGCTGTTTGCCAACGCTAACGGCGCTAAAGGCTTGGTACTTTCAGGCGCTGACACTAAATCTGTCGTGATGTCTGGTGAACGGGTTTCGTTACCTTTAGGTGAGTTTGATTTAACAGGTGTTCGCGCAATTAAAATCGAGCAAAAATACTTAGATTGGTTACCCGCTGAATCTGTTTTTGAAATAAGAGTGGGTAAAGCGAATGGAAAACTACTAGCTAAAGGTCAGTTTGATTACAACAAATTGGAAAATTGGCAAGACGTTCAACTTGAATTGGGCATCGAGCTAATGCGTAACAAAACACCCTTAGTAGTGGTCGTCAAAACCCCAGACACGAAACCAGAGACAGCGGTAGCGCATATTTATTCAGTGAGTTTTATTAGGAAAGATTAATAGTTGATCCAGGCATTGTGCTTAAGTGCATACATTCTGTATTTTAACTTCAATAATTAAAAAGGCGCTAACTGCAATGGTTAGCGTCATTTACTCTAGTATTTAACATTTCAAGATCCATCCTGCGAACCTTTTTTAGTGACAATAGATGACCGATTGAGGCGTGTTGGCTCCTTGGTACTAAATTAAAGTAATGCAAAAGTTAAATTTCATAACTTTGGTTTTTATTCCCTAACCTTTTGAAAACTATAATGTTACTTAGAGTGTTGATTGGAATTAGTCATTAGCTCTATCTTGACCTGTTGACAATGATACTTAATATCCAAATAATTACACATAATAAAATAATACAATATGATTGATTGCATGCTCATGGCGGTAAGACGTTGCAATGTAGTTAAACAATAGTGTAAACAGAATAGGGTGTCCTTTGAGAAAATTTTCATTATTAGCTTGGTTAACTATTGCCAGTATTCAAACGAACGCAGCATCTTCATCAGATGAAATTATGAAAAGTTTAACCCTTAGTAGCGAAGGAAAAACGCCAACAGTAAAAAACTTTCCGGCTAGCTTTCCGCAAGTGTTAACCGACAGAGGAGAGCCTATTGTTTATACCAAAACTAATTCAAACAATTTTGAATATATTGGTATGCCGGTTGGTGGAATTGGCGCAGGCCAATTGTATTTAGGTGGTGATGGCAAGTTATGGTTTTGGGATATATTTAATTTAAATTACAACATTCTCAAAAGTTTTAAAGGTGAAGAAGCTTATGAGTTTCCTTATGAACGTAGCAAGGGCAATGATAAAGGTGCCAGAGAAATTGAGCATGGATTTGTCTTAACGACGACTTCTCAAGGTAAAACAATTAGTAAAGTTTTAGATAGAAACAATATTCAAAATATTCAGTTTAAAGGGCAATACCCCATAGGGCGGGTGTCTTATAAAGACGAAGCGTTACCCGTAGATGTTAAACTAGAAGCGTTCTCTCCTTTTATGCCTTTAAATGTTGCTGATTCCTCTTACCCTGCAACTATTTTAAATTTTTCGGTTAAGAACACCTCAAACGCTACAGTATCATTTGATTTAACAGGCTGGTTGGAAAATGCTGTTTTTACCGAATCTAAAACGTTTCGAAATATACAAAACGGCAAATTATTAAATAATGTGACTAAGTTAAAAAATGGCGGACTGAGATTAAACAGTACTGCTTCATTTAATAATGAAATGAGCTCTCGAACTGACATCATTTATGATGATTTTGAGAACGGTCTGGGTAAATGGTCAGCTACAGGCAGAGCATTTATCGAACAAGGTTCACCTTATGACAATGCCTTTAAAAACCAGCCATCACAAAAAGCAGGTAACAAACTAGCAGACTCCAGATTTGCAAAAGACAAATCTAGTCCAGAAGCTAACATGAGCCTACTTGGCACATTAACCTCGAAGCCTTTTAACATAAACCGAGCTTATTTAACCGCTCTGATTGGTGGTGGTGATTATAAAACCAATGGTGTGAGTGAAACGGGATTAAGGGTATTAGTTAATGGTAAAGCCATTGCGTCGATCCATGGTGAAAGAAGCGAATTTGTTACACGTAAACAAATCGATTTAACTGCTTATCAGGGCCAACAAGCACAAATAGAAATATTTGATTTGTCTAAAGATGGTTGGGCCGGATATGTGATGATTGATCAAATTGTCCTGACTGATAAAGGGTTACAACCGGCTGATATGCAGGATTATGGCTCTATGTCGCTGGCGTTACTTAATAGCAGTGCTACTGGTAGCGCAGATATCGGTTTACCTGTATCCAGGTTAGCTAAAACAACAAAAACTAGTTCAAGTACTAAGATTAGCCCTACTGCACAAATAGTTGGTGGCTTAAATGCCCATGAATCTTTACAACCGGGTGAAGAGAAAACCGTTAAGTTTTTATTAACCTGGCATTTCCCAAATACCAAAGTGGCGTTTTCGCAAAATATGAAGCGCCATTATGCATCTCGATTTGAAGATGCTGCTGATGTGTCGGACCAATTGATAAGTAACTTAGCCAAGTTAGAAAACCAAACTAGGTTATGGCAAGAAACTTGGTATGACTCTACTTTGCCGTATTGGTTTTTAGATCGCACCTTTTTAAATATTTCAATTTTGGCTTCAGGTACCTCTCATATCTTAGAAGGTAATCGGTTTTATGGTTATGAAGGAGGTTACCAAGGCACAGGCACTTGTACGCATGTGTGGGGTTATTCAAAAGCCTTAGGCCGGTTATTTCCGGAGCTAGAAATTAACTTAAGAGAAAAAACAGATCTTGTGCCACAAAGTGAAGGTGGGGCAATGATGGATAATGGTGTGATCAAGTTTCGCTGGATGGAAAATGATGGCGCCGTGGATGGTCAAGCTGCCATTATTCTAAGAAGTTATCTGGCTCACCAAATGTCTGAAGATGACAGTTTTTTAAAGAAAAACTACCAAGGTTTAAAAAATGCCATGGCCGGTTTAACTAAAGTTAATGATCCGGATCATGACGGCATTTTAACTGGCGCTCAGCACAATACACTCGATGCAGATTGGTATGGAAAAGTCGCTTGGTTAAGTATGCAATACAATGCAGCGCTAAGAGCTATGGTTGAAATGGCTGAAGAAATGGGAGATCAGCAATACGCCGATTTCAATCGTAACATTGCAAACAAAGGTAAGTCTTTTATTGAGACGGATCTTTTTAATGGCGAATATTTCTTCCATATTGGTGATCCTGCTCACGAGAATTCGCCCGGAATTTATACCGGTAATGAATACAGCCAAATGTTAGGTCAAAGTTGGGCTTACCATGTTGGATTAGGCAGTATTATCGACCAAGATAAAATTACTACCGCTTTAGATTCTGTTTGGAAATACAATTTTACTACTGACGTGGGCCCTTATCGTAAAGAAAAGCCCGCTGGTCGTTGGTACGCTATGCCGGGTGAAGGTGCGTTAATAGCAGCAACTTGGCCTAGAGGTGGTTCAGAAGTATTAGATAAAGGTGAAGCGCGTTTTGCCGCTTATAACAATGAGTCTCAAAATGGTTACGAATATGCCTTATCGTCTTTAATGATGTGGCATGGCATGCCTCATCGTTCTTTAGCGCACGTTTGGTATATGCATAATCAACGATATCATGGTAGTAAACGTAATCCTTGGGCTGAAGTAGAGTGGGGCATACACTACGCTCGTTCGATGGCAAGTTATGGACATTTCACAGGGGTAAGCGGATTTGAATATCACGGCCCTAAAGGATATTTAGCTTTTTCACCAAAAATCACCCCTGAGAAATTTAAAGCGCCAGCAGTTACCGCTGATGCTTGGTTGACCTTTGAGCAAAAACGTAACAAGTCAGTGCAAACTGAAAGCATTTTAGTTAAACAAGGTAGTCTTAGTTTAAACAAACTCGCATTTACTTTAGAAGATAACTCTTCGCCTAAAAAGGTATTGGTTCAGTTGAATAGTAAAACGATTTCTTCACAATTTGAGCTAACTGACGGCAAAGTTGTCATAGTGTTAAGTAACAAGTTGATGATGAAACGTAATGACTCTCTGCTCGTATCTATAAAACAAAAATAATTGATTGTTCAGCGAATAAGCAATTTGCTTATTCGCCAATAACGATTGATAAAAAAGAGAATAATAATGAAGATAAAAATTTTAGTGAGCTTATGTCTGTCGATGTTTTTATTGGGCTGTAATAACGCTTCTCAAGAAAAAGAACAAACTGATAAGCCGCAAAAAGTATTAATACCTAAACAAGCTAATGAATTTGTTTGGATATATAAACCCAAAGGCGACACGTTTTTTGGTCCTGATACACAGCGTTTAAAAAAAGGTGAGTGGTATGATAATTGGGTGCCCAACGATCACACTTTTATTAAGGGAGATAGCGGCGAATGGCACATATTCGGTATTACTCATCCTTATGTTCCCCCCCTACCCAAAAGCGGTGTGCATGAGGGGGAAATGGCGTCTTTTCATGCTGTATCAACTGCTAAGCACTTTAAACAAACAATCAAAACTGATCATTATTTAGATAAAGCTAAAGTACTACCACCCCATGAACGTCCGGGTGAGCCGTTATCTAATCATGCACCAACCATAGTTAAAAAAGATGGTTTGTTTCATATGATTTATGGGCCAAGCCCAATCCGCTTGGCGGTCTCTTCTGATCTTTATAAATGGCAGCTTAAAGGAAATTTGTTCTCTGAAGAAAACGGAGCCCGAGACCCAAGTTTACTTTTTCACAATGGTACCTATTACATAGTGTATTGCACTGAAAAGAGTGTTGCCCTTAGAACATCAAAAGACTTAGTTAATTGGAGTGAACCAAAGATTATATTTACAGCCAACACTTATGATCCTGAGTCGCCAACTTTAGTCTTTCATAATAATACCTTCTATTTATTCGTATGTTCTTGGAATGGCATATGGGACGGTAAAGATATACAAGGTGCCTATCAGCATACTACTTATGTACTTAATTCAAATGATCCAATGAATTTTGGGGTAGGTGATGAGCAACAAATTACGACCCTCGAAGGCCATGCACCAGAAATATTCCAAGATGAAGATGGTGACTGGTATATATCGAGTGTTGAGTGGCCAAACAGGGGCGTGAGTGTGGATCGTTTGGTTTGGGAGTAACTTCTAAAAGTTTGGATTAATTAACTAAGAGCAATAAAAATGAATTATCTAAAGAAAATATTATGTATTGGTGGAGTGATTACGTTGGCAAGTTGTTCAGAGGCTCCTGTTTCTCAAACAGTTGATCCAACTCCTGAAAAAGGAACGTTTGGTTACGATCTAGATTATCTAGAAAAGTATCAACAAGTTATTACCCTAAAAGAAAACAATGGCAGCAGTCAAATCGTGGTTTTGCCAGAGTTACAGGGCAGGGTAATGACAAGTACCTCAACGGGGTTAACTGGAAATAGTTACGGCTGGATGCACTATGACTTGTTGGCCTCAGGAAAATTTGAAGAACATATCAACCCATTTGGCGGGGAAGACCGTTTTTGGATAGGGCCTGAAGGAGGGCAGTATTCAATATTTTTCAAAGAAGGCACTGATTTTGTGTTTGAAGATTGGTACACGCCAGCGGCATTGGATACTGAAGCTTTCGATGTGGTTTCACAGTCATCAACTCAGGTGACCTTCGAAAAAAGTATGCAGTTGGTTAATTATCAAGGTTTCGAGTTTGATATTAAGGTTAACCGCATTGTTAGCATATTTGATAAAGCCACCATAGAACAAGATTTAGGTTTGACCCTAAATGATAAAATTGATTTTGTTGCGTATCAATCTGATAACGAAATTGTTAATACAGGCTCTCAGGCTTGGAATAAAGAAACAGGGCTGTTATCCATTTGGATACTAGGTATGTATATTCCATCTGAAAACACCACTGTCATTATCCCATACAAAGATGAGTTAACACTTAATACTTCATATTTTGGTGAAGTGCCGGCTGGTCGATTAACTACTACCGATAAACATATTATGTTTAAAGGTAATGGAACCGCACGATTCAAATTAGGATTACCCCCCAAAAATGTTGAACCTTATATTGGCAGTTTTGATGCAGATAAAAACATGCTGACGATAGTGAGTTATACGTTTGATGGCAAGCCAGACTATGTCAATTCAGAGTGGAGATACCACGAGGAAGGGGGCTATAAAGGTGATGTAATTAACTCATATAATGATGGCCCGCTAGGTAATGGTGAACAGTTAGGTCCATTTTATGAGTTGGAGTCATCGTCTCACACTGAAGAATTACAGCCTGGCGGTTCGATCAAACACCTACATAAGACTTATCATTTTGAAGGTGATACTCAGAGCCTAAACGTTATTTCGAAGGCAGTACTTAATAAAGATTTAACAGAGCTTTAAGCTAAAATCGATTTACAATTAATTTGTATTGAAAAAACCACAGAGGAACACTTTGTGGTTTTTTAGTTTTAGGACTGTATACATTCAGGTTTTGTTATAAGTAGTATGATTTTATTCACTTATATTCGGTAATAACTGAATGAATTTGACTAAAAATAGTTGGCTTAGCCCTACATAAGTTTATAAACTAGCCGATAGCCTCTATGCTATTTGTTTTTAAAAAGGAATGTATATGTCAGGGACGCAATTCTCTCTACTTCGTCGTTTACCCATCACCTATAAATTTTTATTAATGCTTGCTCCACCGGTATTACTGTTGATTATTTTGAGTATTACAAATTTGACTTCGAATAAATCAGTAATGAATGAATCATTGCATATTGAGAAACTAGCAGAGTTAACTGTGTCTGGTAGTGCCTTAGTG
>NZ_JBPOFP010000037.1:0-41773 GCF_051252315.1 Paraglaciecola sp.
ACAGGCTCTATGTTAACACATAGAGCCTGTTGTCATGGGTGAAAAAGTAAGGACGTTTAGAACTTAGCTGATACACCTATTTGGTAACGACGACCAGAATAGGCTAGGTTAACAACTCGTTCGCGAACGTCTGCAAAACGTAAGTTACTTTCGTTTGTTAAGTTAATCACTTCAGCATTAACAGTAACGTTTTCGTTGATATCATATGATGCACTAAAGTCATACTGGCCATAATCTTCAACGTGTTGAGGTATACCGTTACTTCCAAGAGTTGGCCCTTGACGATACTCTAAGAAACGTTCACGCCAGTTGTAAGCAATACGTGCTTGGAATTCATCTTTATCGTAAAAAGCAATCACGTTGTATGCATTTTTAGATAAACCTTCTAAGCCGTTTCCAGGCGCCATGACGTTCTCTTGAAGAAAGGTATCAACGTTATCATCACTACTGTCTGTGACCGTATAGTTTGCTTGAATACCAAATCCACTTAAGTAACCCGGTAAGTAGTCAAAGTAATGTAGTGCTGCCACTTCGAAACCGTTGACTGTACCGCCTTCGCGATTGCCTTTTTCAGTGATACTTTCTACTAAAGGAGCCTGATAGATATTACCGTCAGCATCCAATTTATCGATCATAAAACGATCGCTTCTTTGGTAGGTAATGGTTGAAATGTAAGTACCAATATCTTTACGGAATATAGCTAAGCTGTACGCATCGCCATTGTCAGCGTAATATTCTAGAGACAAGTCAAACTGTGTTGCTTCGTAAGGTGTTAAGAAAGGGTTACCACCTGATTGGCGAGTATCTGTAGAACGTACATAATTAAATGAACGGTTAACACCTACATCTTCAATTGCTGGACGGGTAATAACTTTTGCTGCACCGGCTTTTAAGAAGTAACCATCACCAAAATCTAGGCTAACGTTAGCACTTGGCAAGACGTTAGAATAATCGTTAGATTTGGTTAAGAAAGAAGGCTCAGAAAGTGTCGCGTCAATTAAGCCACCTTCAGATCCACCTAATACAGATACAACACTTAACAATTCAACTGCATTACCGATTGATTTAACATCTGTTTCGACATAACGGAATCCGGCGTTACCGGTCCAACTGAATGCGTCTGTTTCGCCTTCCATATTGAGTTGTACGTATAATGCGGTCGAGTCTTCGCTGTTTGATACTGTATTATTTGGACGAGGCTCTAAGGTATCCCAATCAGGTTGGTTACGTAATTCACCAATGCCGTCAATAAAAGCGTCTAGTTTAGGTATTAAGACAAAATCACGAGGGAAGTCACCAGCAACGTCACTCATAAAGCCATTGTTGCTGTTAATTGCGAAGATATCATCAGGCAAATCTAAACCCGAGTTACAGGTGTTAGCATTAGCTGCGTTAGCTTCTGTGCCGCCGGCAAACTGACCTACATCAAAACACCCATTTGCAATTTGTAATGCTTCTCTTGATTTTTCACGTTGACTTAATGCAATACCTGCGTCAATTGAGGTAATAGCACCGTATTCAACTTCATAACTTGCATCAAATTTGAAGGCTTTGACTTCATCTTTCAACACATCTTCTGCCACGTTATTCCAGTGGGCACGGATTGAAGCTGGATTTGCCCAATCAATAGTGGATTCAACGTTAATCACATCGCTGTTACGGCTGTCGTAACGAATGTAGTCTTCACCAACGATAAGCCCTAATTTCTGATCTGGTCTGTAATCTGGGTTAGCTGTCACACCGTCAGATAAGAACTCAGGAACACTTTGGTCAACATTGTGGTTTACGATATGCGGGATATATGCACCACGGTGAGCAACTGAATCTGCTTTTGAGTAGGCTAGATCTAACTCAAAGGTCCAAGCCCCTTTATATACGATTGTGTTAAAACCAGTGGCGATTTGTTCTGATTTTTGACCTTCAACTTGGAAACGACCATCGATAGGACTTGCTGCTTTAGTCGCTGCGAGTGCTGTACCATATTGAGAAACAACAACGTCAGTAAAACCATCACGCTGTGTAGGAACTTGCAGACCATTACCAAAAGCTGAGCGATCAAGTTCTGAATACAAAAGGTCAAAAGTATGCACTACGTCATCGTTTTGTGCCCATTGTAGAGTCAAGTTTGCACTTTTACGATCTCTTGTTTCAGTATCCATAGAATACCAAGCTCTACCTGGGAACCAAATATTTCCACTGGTGACTTCATTACCACTTTCGTCAGTAATAGGGCCAGGAGCAAAGGCCGTGTCCGCCGCGTCAAAGAAAGCCCAGCGGTTAGCGCCAGCACTGTCTATACGGTTAGTGATATCTAATTTAGATATTCCAAATAACACACCAATTGTGTCGTCGGCAAAGGTGTTGCTGACTATGGCGGAGATTTTTGGATCAAACTCTTCTGATAAATCATTGTATTTTGAGTTTACTGAGCCGGCAGCTTGAAAGCCCGGTTTGTCTAAAGGACGTGCTGTTCGTACGTTAATGTACGCACCCACACTGCCTTCTGAAATATTCGCTCGAGATGCTTTGATTACGTCAGCACCTGAGATTAACTCAGAAGGTAAAGATTGGAAATCAAACTCACGACCCACATCTGTTGTGGCAATAACGCGGTCATTTAAATGAACAGAGTTGAACTTAGGACCAAAGCCACGGACGGTCACTTTAGAACCTTCACCATTTGTACGGTCAATCATGACACCTGTAATACGTTGTAAGGATTCTGCGACGTTTTGATCAGGGAATTTACCGATATCTTCAGCAACAATACTGTCTTGAATAGAAGAGGCGTTTTTCTTCAGATCCATGGATTCGATTAAACTACTACGAATACCAGAGACCTGAATCACTTCAGTGTTATCAGCTTCTTGGGCAAAACCTTGTTGTGAGCTTAGTGCGCTTGATATCGCTAAAGCGACTGGGAGAACTCTTGTTTTGAATGTGTTTTTCATGTGTTACCTTTTTGTATTTTATATAAATGTGTTTTATTTATGGAAACGTACATTTAGTGTTAACTAACATTCTGTTTGATGTTACTAGTTTGTTAACACGGTTATTAAAGGGCAAACGTATTCCTAATGCAAGAAAAAAAATAAGTTAATTGTAAGTTTTGGTAATGAAATCGTTCTCATTTAATTTGTTTATATTGTTGTTTTAATTGGTTTTATATTGTTGATGTATGATGTTTATGATGGTTGCATGAATGGTGGGGTCGTGTTTTCATTAAACTGTTTTTTTAAGGTTATTTTAATTCCTTTTCTGCTGATGTGGTTTTTTTCTCGTTTTTGCTTAGGTTTTGAATCATATATAAATCTGGTGGTTTTTATATAAGTTGATGGCGGTGTCGGTTTTTAAGGTCTAGGAATTAGAAATTAAACTTAGTTGATATCTCACACTAGAATATTGAAGTAGCGATGCTACACACTATTAGCTGTCATAATGAAGAAACAAGGTTTAGCATTAATCTGCAGTTATTTGCTTTGACAACCTCATTGCGTTTATACCAATTGTAACAATCTAAATGGCTCCACCGTGTCTATCACGGCTGCGTAACATTTCATTCCCGTTAAAAACGAAGACAAGCTTACGTACAATGTCGAGCCGCTGTTATTACTCTTGTAGAGTTATGGAATGTTGTAGAGAAACCAGAAATATGGACTGGTACCAGATTCTTAATGTAATTAAAGAGCAACCAGTAGAGCTTGCAGAGAAAATGGGCCTTATGGTTGACTGATTTTGGTTAGCACCAAGTCTTCAATCCCATAGGGAAGCCTAAATTTGGTCATTACTTTTTACCGGAGAATGTCACCATAATCTGCTGCTGTGACAAAGGTGGTGCAGAACATCTTTCAACTAAGATGATTAAATATTGCCATGATTTGGTATCTGACTTATTCAAGCGCCAAAACCTTCAGTTAAACACTGCTGGTCTCCACAAAGGCGTTGAAGGGCTTAATACCCACTTTAGACAGTATGATGAGGAGGTGTCCACAAAAATAGGGGAAGAGCATACTCCCTGATAAATCCTTGTTATTGATTTAGCTATTCATCTCGAAAGCTCCTGGAGGCCTCGATTTAACAAAGAGTAAAGAGGGTGGTAACAATTAATTATCCGATAAAAACGAAGAACACCCCATATTTTACCGTTTTTAGCGAAATACGTAGAGATGAGTTAACAGTAGACTACATCCACCAACGTATTATTTGTTCTGTCCCAGAGTTAGCTTGGTACTGCTAAGTGATGGGATAGCGGCTATACAAATCAGGCTTATCGTGTTTACGATAAGCTTTTTTTCGTTCTAATACCCTGTGGATCCCTAATCGTCTCGTACTGTAACTTGACTGTTCGCTTTGGATGGTTTTGCCTGGAAAGGTTAAGTGGCTATTGGGAGGTTATGGATGAAAAGGCAGGTAGACAGGTTAGGTAAAAAGTTGTTTTTGTTCACGCCAATCAAGTGGGATACCTGACTTCAGTTGATTCTATACCTTCTACAAAGTAATTTGAATAGTGTGACCACTACAACTTTTTGGCACAGTAGTTCCTATCTTAAATACAATGCTCAATATTATTTATAATAAGATTGATATTGCCTATCTCTTATTTCTAGAAAGTTGAAGTTTTAAGTTAACGACTCTTACTTAGTTGTGCTGGGAGCTTTGTATTGGCTAATTAATACAAATCCACCTAATGCTGACAGAATGGTTCCGCTGACTAAAAGTATACGCATTAGTAGTATTGCTGTTTCTGATTGTGCGGCACCTTGAAGAGCTTCAAAACCTATTAGGTTAAGGGTAAGGCCCGAGCTAATAACGGCTACGGTACTGGCTAACGCAATGATCCAATTTTTTAATGATACAAATATACCTTCTCGTCTAATGTTGTGTGTTTTTTCATCTAGATCAATTTGGTCAGCAATCATGGCCGATACTATCACTCCCATTCCTACCCACACACTGGTGCATAAAAGTGCATCTAGTAGTAAAAACCACTCGCTGCCGGGTTGGTAAATAAACCATTTTCCAACGCCTCCCACTGCGGTTAGTAAATAGATACCTTTCATTGTGTTTGTTTTACCGTATTTTTTAGACAAAGAAATGACAATTGGAACAGCTGTGATGCCTGCTATCGCGTAGGATGTTGATAATACACCCTTCCAAGTTGCGCCCAACCCTACATCGCCACCGCTCATGTGATAGACCAGCACATAATAATCCATGCTGGCTGAAAAACTGCCTAATGTCATTTGCAGTAAGAGAAGACCCAATAAGATCTTCATATTGGCGTTTTCCATCACTACCTGAATGCTTTTGACTAAAGAAGCTTTGGGTTTTACTTTCGCTGGTTCGTAGGTACGTTCTTTTATGAACATGGCTGGAATAAGTGTTATTAAACCAAAGAATACTAACGCCATACCCCAACCGACAAATTGCATGCCGATTATTATTCCGCCAAAAATGCTAAGTTGCGCGATAGGGAAAACCCAGTGGTAAAATATCGAACCAAATTTCAAGAAATAAGTAATAAACCCCATTACCTTAGTACGCTCATGGGAATTAGTCGACGCTTCGTAGGCTAAACATTTCAAGGGTACGGTCCAGCAAGTACTAAATAGATAAAAAATTAACACCAGTACAGAGAAGTAGATGAGTTGATGGTTCGTACTCCAGTCACTAGGCACCATCCATATACAGCCAAAGACTAATCCAGTAAGCCATGGAAAAACAAATAAAAATGGCCGTCTTCTTCCAAGTGGACTTTGGAATTTGTCTGACATATATCCCACCCAAGGAGCAAAAAAGCTAGCAATTAAAACGGGAGCTTTCATGGCGATAGACAATAAAAAAGGATCTACACCTAAGGTCATTTGATAATAAGGAATGGCCAGAATACCAATTCCTTGATTAGAAAAAAACACGGCTAAGAAGCCTAATCCTAAAATCAGTTTTTGTTTAAAAAGTACCTGGTCTAGATGTGGGGCTGTGTTGTTTGCCATGGTGCTACCCGTTTTATTCTACTTTTTACATTATATTAACGGAATTCATAATTCATAACAGGTTTATCTAGTCTATTGTTTGCAAAGGGAAAATACATAGGATAACGTTCTATCTAAATAAGTGTAGGGCGCGCCCTAATTGTATGGAAAAATAAATTTGGATATTTCATGGTTACAATAAAAGACGTAGCTCGTGTAGCGGGGGTATCCCCTTCAACCGTTTCGCGGGTTGTACGAGGACAAGGCAAAGTAGGTAAAAAGTGCCGAGCAAAAGTCCAAAAAATCATTAACGAGATGGGATATCGACCCAATACCAATGCCCGCGCCTTAGTTAGCCGTCGTTCTGAATTAGTTGGCGTTATCACGCCCGTTTTACACAAGCCATTTTTTGGTAGCATCGCCCATGGTGCAGAGCGTGAAGCCCGTAAAGAACGTTTTAGAGTTATGACCCTTAATTCGTTAAACGATACCGATGCAGAATTAGATGCAGTGTCATCTTTGCGTGAGCATGGGTGTCAGAATATTATTCTTCATTCTAAATACGGTGATGAAGAAAAACTTGCTGAATTAGCCGAACAAATTCCTGGTTTAGTGTTTATCAGCCGATTTATGCCTAGTATTGCACCTAGATGTATTTGGTTAGATAACGTTTCTGGTGGTCGTTTAGCTGCTGATTATCTGTATAAAAAAGGTCATAGAGATGTGGCCATAATCAGTTTTAACTCTCAAAATCAAGATCAAGAAGAACGCATCCAAGGTGTAAAACAAGGATTAGCGGGTAAAGGTGTGAATATACCTGATGAAAACATCATGTTTCCCATTAACGAGAAACCACATAAGTTGGGGATTCAGGGATATTGTGCCTCTGCAGTCGCTGAGTTATATGCCAAAGGAGCCAAGTTTACCGCGATTGTTACCTACAATGATGAGATGGCTATTGCTGTTATGAATGCACTATTTGATATGGGGAAAAGTGTACCAGAAGATGTGTCTGTCATTGGTTTTGATGATTTGGATATTGCCAAAATATGCCGGCCAGCTTTAACTACTATTCGTTATCCCATCGTTGAAATGGCTGAATATGCAACTAAGTTGTCACTTAGCTTGACCTCTAAAGAGCCTGAAGGTTTTGAAAGAACCCACCTATTTATGCCGACTATTGTTGAACGCAATTCTGTTAAAGATATTAACTAACTCTAATTAACCAATTGTAAACTATGTGTAAAATCAGTTGAGTTTTGAAGTATGTAATTATATTCTTGGGATAACGTTTTCCCTTTGGTTTAATTATGAAATCCACTCTACACACTACTTTGCTATCTAGAGCCTGTTATCTCTTAGGTAGTTTAGCGCTTATTTCTTTAATGAGTTGCTCGGGCACAGACGAGTCCTCTCACACTTCGACGCTTGAAAGTAATAACAAAAAGCCGAATTTTTTGTGGTTAATTTCTGAAGATAATTCCAAACATTTTCTTAAACTTTACGACCAAGCGGGGGCTAGTATGCCTATGGTTGAAGAGCTGGCTGAGCAAGGATTAATCTTTGATAATGCCTTTTCAAATGCACCAGTATGTTCAACTGCTCGCTCTACTCTAGCAACAGGAGCTTATGGCCCAAGAATTGGCACTCAGAACCATCGAACTGCAGAGCCAATTGAGTTACCAAATGGGTTCACACCTTTTAGTGAGTCATTAAAAAATGCCGGGTATTACACCACTAATAATTTCAAAAGCGATTACAACTTTGAAGGATTAGATCGTGTGTGGCATCAATCTAAAAGCGGTGCTTATTGGCGTGACAGAACTCCTAATCAGCCATTTTTCCACGTGCAATCTTGGAAATTAACCCATGAACATACCTTGCACTTCCCTGAATCAGATATTCAAAATAATCCTACTAGGCATGCTCCTAGCAAAGTCGATTTATCGCCAATTTATCCAGACACAGAAGCGTTTCGTTATACTCAAGCTCGTTATCTTGATCATCATCAAAATATTGATGGTGAAATGAATAAAGTCTTGGATATGTTGAAAGAAGATGGTGAGTTAGAAAACACTTTCATTTTTTACTTTGGTGATCACGGGGGCGTACTTCCGGCCAGTAAAGGTTATATATTTGAACGAGGGATAAATGTACCGCTAATTGTTCGAGTGCCTAAAAACTTCAGGCATTTATTGTCAAAAGACATGCAACAACCTAACAATACTCGCGTTGATGGTTTTGTTAGTTTTATCGACTTTGCGCCAACGCTGCTTAAATTAGCTGGGTTGGAAAGTGCAGAGTATCATGATGGCGAAGCTTTCCTAGGGAAAAACATTGATCTAAAAAGCTTAAATAAGCGTGATGTAACTTATAGCCACGCGGATCGTTTTGATGAAAAGTCTGACTTAGTGCGGGCAGTGCGCAAAGATAACTTAAAGTATATTCGTAACTACCAGCCTTTTTACTCTGATGGTTTATTTGCAGAGTATCGCTATCGTCAATATGTGTATGCAGAATGGAAATCTTTGTTTCAACAAGGAAAACTTAATCAAGTACAATCTGCTTTTTTCAAACCTAAGTCCCCAGAAGCCTTATACGATATTGCCAATGATCCGCAAGAAACAACTAACTTAGCTGCTTTGCCAAAATACCAAGCACAGTTAGTTGAACTTAGAAGCATGTTGCAAGACGAAATTAAATCTTGGCCTGACTTAGGCTTTTACCCTGAATCAGAGTTATTAGCCCAACATACGCCCAAAGGAGTAACTGCTGTTGGTTTTGGTCAGGCAAACAAAACACATATAGCAGGTTTGATTGATATTGCGGATTTACAATTAGTCCCTTACCAACAAGCAAAAGCTAAATTGCGTCAATTGTTAAAATCTGCAGATCAATGGCAACGGTATTGGGCATTAATCACTTTAAGCAGTTTTGGTAAACAAGCTGAAGAATTTAATCAGCATATTATACAGCTGGCTAAAAGTGACAGTAGCATTCACGTTAAAGCTAGAGCTATTGAGTTTTTAGGATTAAATAAAGTGATTGATCCAGTCAAACCTTTGAGTGAGTTAATTGCCAATACTAACAATCAATTTGAACAACTGCAGTTGCTTAATATTGCCACTAATTTACATGAACAAGTGAATGCAGTGTTTGTTAGGCCAGCCGTTAATACTTGGCCTGCTCCAGATAAAAGCAGTGCTAGTTATAGAGGCGATAGGTTTTTTGATGTGTGGTTTAATGTACGTTGGGATTATATAAGCGACAAAATTTAATGTATTGCTGAAATTTCGATACAAATAGCCGTATTTTGCTGTCATAACACGGCTATTTTTTTGTCTACTAATCTTACAGCTTTATGTCTTGAGCCTTGATAGGGCTGTTTAAAACCTTGGCGGAAATGGTGATGCCTGATAGGTTTGTGCCTGTTCTAATTAGAGCACTGGCTATGCCTTTTGTGGTTTTAATGCCTAGTTGGTTTTCTGGATTTATTACCTGAGCATCTCCTTGAATACTAAATTGCACCGATACATCATTATCAATTGTGGGTAATCCATTTTCATCTACTAATTGAGCGTGAATAAATACGGTGTCATTCGGGGCTGTGGGTACGCCATGTAATGCCATTTTAAGTTTCAATGCCACAGCTTGACCAGGTGTTGATAGTTGATGCTGAGCTACTAACTTGTCTTGGATGAATGCTTTAGCAACTAAGGTACCTGATTCGAAGTTGGCTAAGTCGAATGTAATGGGAGGGTGGGGCAACACTGCCTGACTAAACTCTTTGACGGGAGACTGGGTGGCAACAAGTTGATTATTCAAATACAACTCAACTTTATCACTATTGGTAAACACTCTTACTTTAGGGTTTGAGCTTTGGTTCCAATCACTTGCTATAAATACCATAGGGCCTGCATCAAACTTGCTTGAGTTGACCATAGGATTGCGCTGGCTTTGGTAAAAGTAATAGCTGTATTTGGGAATACGGTCGATACTGGCAATACCAGAGGACTCTATACTGTTAAATTTGCCACGGTTATAGTCAAACATAACCCAGTAACTATCAGCTACAGGGTTATGTTTACTGTTATCGATATAAGCTTCTTGTAAGTTGGTCGCTTGTTGTAATAAACGCTGTTCACCTGCACTGATAAGCTGACGGCTAAATCGGGCTTCTTCTGGCAGCTTATACCAATTTGGTTGGTTGGCTCCGGCGTTAAATCGATAATACTCCCAATCCCCGTATTCGGATACCATATAAGGCATATCGGGTTTTACTTCATCAGGGTGTTTAAATACATGTTGTCTAGCCTGAATGTATATGTCAAAACCTTCTTGCCAGCCTGCTGAATAAGTATTGGGGCTTTCTTCATTGACTATTTTGTCCAAATTGGCGATGAAGTCTGCAGGCATTTTTGTTTCGTTTAATGAGCACTCCCAGGCTAAAACACTAGGGTGATTGCGGTCACGACGAATTAAATCCCGGCATCTTTGATAAGCATTTTGTTTAAAGGATTCATCCTCGTTGTAATACTGCCAGCCCAAAAATGGATTGAGCAATACTAAACCAAGTTCATCAGCTGCTTTTAAAAACGCTGGTGAATGTGGGTAGTGAGACAAGCGCACAAAATCAAATCCCGCGGACTTAATTAATTGTGCATCACGATACTCTGCTTGGGCTGATTTTGCATAACCTACGTAAGGATAATCTTGGTGATAATTTACACCTCTAACAAAAAACTTTTGGCCATTTATAAGTAATTGGTTGCTCTCATTAAATTCATAATTTCTAAAGCCCACAGAATTTTCGGCTGTTTGTAATAATTGGTTATCTTGCTTAAGTTCTGTGCGTAACTGGTATAGGTTAGGTGAATTTGGATGCCATAAATCGGCATTATTTACTTGCAGTTTTTGCTTGATATCCTGCTCTTTTCCCGCAGCTAAGGTGTAACTTATTGCCGTTTGTTTAACGTGTTTGTTTTTGTAACTAAGCTTTTGAAATAACTGAAAATGCATAGTTTTATCAGAGTTATTTTTTACGTGAGTTTGAATGTCTATCGCAGACGTATTATGTTGTTTACCTGTAAATACGACCGAAGGTTTGATGAATATACCGCCAGAAGCAATTTTGTTTGCCGCTACTGGATCTGTGATATGCAATTGAGGTTTAAATTGTAATCTGACAGAGCGATATAAGCCTCCATACATATTGAAATCTAGATCATAGATTGGTTTGGGTCCTGTGATGGAACTGTCCAAATTATTTAATTTTACTAACAGTGTATTAGATGTTTTATAGCGTGCTAATTGCGTAATATCGAAACTAAAAGGCAAATAACCACCTGAATGTTTACCTAATCTCTCACCGTTTAACCATACTTCTGCAACGTTCATTGCTGCATCAAAATATAGTGATATCAACTTCCCTTGTTGAGCCGGATCGATACTAAATTCTTTTTGGTAATAAGCGATCCCCTGCCATTGGGTTTCAATGACTTTATTTTCAACTTTGGTGGTATGAGGTAAATGTACTACCTGCCACTTTGAGTGGTCTATATCGAAGTGATTGGCCAAATGAGGGCCTTTTTGGAACTGCCAACTTTGTGCTAATTCTTGTTCCTGAAAAGCAGATTGAGAGGGTGGTAATACAGATACACATGCGCTGAGTAAATATGTAACAACTACAAATATACTAATAACTCGTAACCAATTTGACATAAAAATTTTACTCACCCCAAGTTTAATTATTGCCACATAAAATATGCTATCCGCTGGTATAAATCAAAAGTAAACGAAGTTTATATAGAATAATAGAAATATCGTTGTCCTTAACATTTTATTAATAATTATTGACTGATCTAAATTCTACTATTACTATCTAGGGAAAACGTTATCCCTTTGGTTTTGATATGTTAAAAATAAAGAATTCGCCTTTTCTAATGCGACGGTTCAACTCTCTATTGGTTGTATTTATTATGGTATTGAATGTGAACAATGTGTGGGCTGTTGGTGAAAAGCAAAGCTTTAATGCAGGTTGGTTGTTTGCAAAGGGTAAAAACCTCGGTGCTGACTCAGCCTCTTTCTCGGATGAAAAATGGCGTCAACTAGATTTGCCCCATGATTGGGCCATTGAAGGACCATTCGATAAAAAATATAGTGCCCGTAATGGGGGGTTACCTGTTTTTGGTGTGGCTTGGTATCGTAAACATTTCATTTTACCTAAATCATCAGCCAACAAAAATGTATCCGTCACCTTTGACGGTGCTATGTCTAATTCAAGTGTATATGTAAATGGCAAATTGGTGGGTGAACGTCCTTTTGGATATATTGCTTTTAATTACGATATTACTCCTTATTTAAACGAAGCTGGTCATGACAATGTGATTGCTGTGCGTTTAGCACCACAAAACTATTCAGCTCGTTGGTATCCTGGTGCTGGTTTGTACCGAAATACTTGGTTAGAGGTTAATGACCAAGTTCATGTGAAAAAGTGGGGGACCTTTGTTAACACGCCTATTGTGAGTGAAGAGCAGGCTACCGTCAGGTTAGATACGATTATTGAAAACCACGGCAGAGACACAAGCGTATCTATCACCACAGAAGTTAAACAAGCTGATGGTAAAGTCGTTAAAACCCTTAATAGGCAACTTTATTTAGGCAAAAATAGTAGTACTAAGTTTGGTGCAGAATTCTTAATCGAGTCGCCAATTTTATGGGATATAAATAATCCTTATCGGTACGATATTGTCACCAGTGTGAAACGTGAAGATAAATTAGTTGATGTTTATCATACGCCACTGGGCATCCGTAATATTGAATTCAAAGTAGACGATGGTTTTTGGTTAAATGGCCGCCGAGTGCAAATCCAAGGAGTATGTTTGCATCATGATAATGGTCCACTAGGCGCAATTGCCAGTACTCGTGCGATTGAACGAAAGCTACAGATTATGCAAGAAATGGGAGTGAATTCGGTACGCACCTCGCATAATCCGCCATCACCAGAATTAGTTGAGTTGGCCGACAAAATGGGAATTTTGTTGCAAGTAGAAGCATTTGACATGTGGCAGCTAGAAAAGCCAACCGTGACAAATGGCTACCACAAAGACTTCGACCAATGGCATGAGCAAGATTTGCGAGACATGGTTATTCAAAACCGCAATAATCCGTCTGTGATCATGTGGAGTAACGGTAATGAAGTACATGAGCAAAAAGAAAAAGATGGCTGGAAGTTAGCGAAACGCCTAACCGATATTATGCATGAAGAAGATCATACTCGTTTAGTCACACACGGCATGAGCATGTATCCAGAGCCAACTCAAAACGGTTTTGCTGAACAAATTGACATTGCTGGGTTTAATTACAAGGCGTATTTGTATAGCGACATCAAAAAGAAACATCCTAATTGGTTGATGTTAGGTACTGAGACATCTTCAGTGGTTAGTACTCGTGGTGTGTATCATTTTCCTATCGAGAAATATCGTAAACATCCGTCAAAATATGTCACCAGTTATGATGTGGTTACCCCTCCTTGGGCTTACGTGCCTGATATTGAGTTTGATAACTTAGATAAAAATCCTAATGTAATGGGCGAATATATTTGGACCGGGTTTGATTACATTGGCGAACCTACACCTTATGGTGGCCGTGATCACGGACACAAATTTTACTGGAATCAAGACTGGCCAGCACGCAGTTCATCTTTTGGGGCGGTCGATTTGTCGGGTTTCAAAAAAGACCGGTTTTATTTGTATCAAAGCCAATGGACAACTGAGCCAATGGTACATGTACTTCCACATTGGAACTGGCATAAAAAAGTAGGACAAACTATTCCGGTGATGGTTTATTCAAATGCTGAACAAGTTGAATTATTTGTAAACGGTAAATCAGCGGGTCGTAAAACAATGGGGGTTGATACAGTTAGGTTACCTGTAAGTTTAAAATACGATAAACAAACTAAACATTTCGATTCGCCATACCGTTTGATGTGGAACGTTGAGTATCAACCGGGTGATATTAAAGTGGTGGCGTATAACCAAGGTAAAGTGGTGGCAAGCAAACAAGTGAATACCGCAGGTAAGGCGTATCAGCTAGTGTTAACGCCAGATCGCACCGAAATCAGTGCAGATGGTTACGACTTGTCTTATATAACCGCAGAAGTACAGGACAAAGATGGCAACATGGTGCCTGATGCTGATAATCATATCCAGTTTAAGGTGAGCGGGCCGGCAGTAATAGCGGCGGTAGGTAATGGTGACTCAGCCACAACAGCACCTTTTAATGTTGATTATCGCCGAGCATTTTATGGCAAGGCGTTGTTGATTGTGAAGAGTAAAAAAGGTCAAACTGGCCAAGTCAAGATATCAGCGTATTCTGAAAATTTAGATGTACAACCGATTACGCTAATTTCTAATTAAAAGAAGATCAAACATGTTTAAATTTAATCAGTTCGTTTTGGCTATTGCTCTTAGTATGACCTTAGTAGGTTGTTCTAGCGCAACCACAGAAAATAACACTGTCAAACAAGCAAAACGTTTAGACAAGCCGAATGTCATTTTTATTATGGTTGATGACATGGGCTATGGTGAACTAGGTAGCTACGGGCAAAGTGTTATTCGCACGCCTAATCTAGATCAAATGGCTAAAGAAGGTAAAAGGTATACACAGTTTTACGCCGGCAGTGCTGTTTGTGCTCCGTCTCGCGCCTCATTGATGACAGGTAAACATTCAGGCCACAGCCATATTCGTGGAAATTATGAATTAGGTGGTTTTACCGACGAAACAGAATTTGGTCAATTACCACTTTTACCCAACTCAACGACGCTTGCAACTGTGATGAAAGATGCAGGATATAAAACCGCAGCAATTGGTAAATGGGGATTAGGTGGGCAAAACTCTGTTGGTATTCCAAACTTACAAGGTTTTGATTATTTCTTTGGATATTTAGATCAAAAACAAGCTCATAATCATGCACCTACTCACCTATGGCGTAATGAAGAGTGGACCAAATTAGATAATGATTATCTAGATATGCATCACTTGAAGTTACCCAATTTTAATTACAACGATCCTAAAAGTTACGAGCAGTTTAAACGAACTGATTTTGCTCAAGCTCATATGAATCAAGACGCTTTAGGTTTTATCGAAAAGAATCAGCGTGAACCATTCTTTTTATATTTATCATACGCAATGCCACATGCTGCTTTGCAGGCGCCAGATGAAGAAATAGAAAAGTATTATTTTGAAGTCGATCCACCAGAAAAAGTCGCTTATTACATGCCTGTGGAAAAACCAAGAGCAACACGTGCGGCCATGGTGAGTTATACAGACAAACATGTGGGTGAAGTACTTAACAAACTAAAAGCCTTAGGCATTGACGACAACACGTTAGTGATATTTACCAGCGACAATGGTGCTACGCCAGAAGGTGGAGCAGACATGAAGTTCTTTAAAGCCAATGGTGATTTACGTGGCTTTAAACGCCAATTGTATGAAGGTGGGATCCGTATGCCTATGATAGCTTGGTGGCCTGGGAAAATTGCAGCAGGCACTGAGTCTAATCATATAGGAGCTTTTTGGGATGTGATGCCCACGTTAGCCGATATTAGTGGTCAAACAAAACCTAAAACCACAGATGGTTTGTCATTTTTAGCTGACTTAACCAATCAAGGGCAGCAAGCCGAACATGACTATTTGTATTGGGAGTTTCCTCAAGGAAAACAAAGAGCGCAGGCAATCCGAGATGGGAAATGGAAAGCTATACGCTTTTACAAAGGTCCTAAATCTAAACAAATAAATACTCATGTTGAACTGTATGATTTATCTAAAGATTTAGCTGAAACTAAGGACCTAGCTGAGCAACATCCTGATTTGGTGGCAAAATATGAGTCATTAATGGATAAAAGCCGCACTCGCTCATGGATTGATAAGTGGAATTTTGATTAACTTTTTAAGCTGTAGATCAAAATAATTAGTTGGCGCTGAAAGTTTAAAATTGAGGAAAGTGCAGTGATGTTTAAACACATATTTGGTTTGTTGGTAGTCGCAGCGATTTCTGCTTGTTCTCAATCATTGGTAGTACCCGAACAAGTCAGTAAAAAAGCTGAACAAAAGGTTCAAACTAATATTTTGTGGATTTACATTGAAGATCAAAACGCTTGGAATAACGCCTATGGTGATTTCACAGTTGCTACCCCTACCATAAAAGAGTTTGCAGATACGGGAGTGCGTTTTAATAATGCTATACAACCAGCCCCTGTTTGTTCGGCAACGCGTTCAGCCTTAATTACAGGGCAATACCAAACCACTTTAGGTGTGCATCAACATAGATCAAACCGCAGTAGTTATAATGGAATGTTTCTACCTGAAGGATACAAAACGGTTCCTGAGTTGTTTGTAGAGGCGGGTTATCAAACCTTTAACATTGGTAAAGACGATTACAATTTTAAATACGACAGAAACAAATTGTATAACGCTCAACAAGGCATCAAAGGTTGGCAAGGGGCGTACGATGGTGAAAATTTCGACTGGGCGAACACACTTAAAGGCAAACCATTTTTTGGCCAAATCCAGTTAAAAGGTGGTAAACACAAGATCAAAAAAGAAGCCGTGGCTAGAATAAATCCTGATTCTATGACAGTGCCTCCATATTATCCCAACGCTCCTGAACACAGAAAAGAGTGGGCCAAACATTATGCGACTCAACAAGAATCAGATAGAGAGTTAAAAGAAATTTTAGCGCAGTTAAAAGATAATGGGATACTAGAAAACACCGCTGTATTTTGGTTTTCTGACCACGGTATGATTTTACTCAGACACAAGCAAGACTTGTACGAAGACGGAGTAAAGGTACCATTTATTGTTAACTGGCCAGCTGGTAATCATTTGCTGACTAGAAAAGGCGCGGTACGTGACGAATTGATCAGTGGTCTCGATATTCCGGCAACAAGTTTGGCCATAGCAGGCATAGAAGTACCAAAACATTTTGATGGGATAAACCTATTTTCTGATGATTTTAATGGCCGTGATCATGTGATATCAGCAAAAGATAGAATGGATTATTCTTTTGATCGTGCGAGGGCAGTTCGTACCGAACAATATCGATATATTCGTAATTTTCATCCGGAAGTCCCTAGAGCTCAACCCCAGTATCGAGACAGTAAAGCTTTCAGTCAGGAATTACGATCTTGGTTTGAACAAGGAAAATTAACCCCAGTTCAAGCCAGTTATTTTGATAAAACTAAGCCTGTAGAAGAGTTGTACGATTTGCAAAAAGATCCCCACCAAATTGACAACTTGGCTGATCGTGATGAGTTTAGAGCTGAGTTGCGTCACCATCGAAAATTGTTGCAAGATTGGATTGTATCTACTGATGATAAAGGCGCTTACCCAGAGTCTGAAACAGCGATTAAAGAAACCATAGATTTATGGGGTAAATCTTGTGTAAGTAAACAATGTGAGAGCTACAGAGCGAATAATCATGAGACATTACATTTGCCCGGGTCACAGGTTTACAAACCTTTACAATGGCCAGATTATCTAGCTAAGCCCAAACACCCAGCCCTAGATTCAATAGAAAATTTGTATCGTAAGAAGTTTCAGTAAACTCCCTAACCGCCTTATGTAAAGGCGGTTTTTTGTTTTATACAGCTCATTTAATTTCAACAAATTCGTTTCAGTTTTCGTTATTTACTTATCTGACTTAATGTTGTTTAGTTGTTAATAAGCTATGACCTAGATGTAGACATTTGCTTTTACTGAGGCTATTATCATTCCATTAGGGATAACGTTATCCCTTTATTCAATTAACATTCCTCGAACATGAATGTTAAGTATCAGAAATTGACTAAGGTTTATTATGAAATTACTTTCGAACTCAGCAAAATCACTGTTAGTGTTAGCCGTTTCTTTGGCAGCGATTACCGCTACTCCTACCCAAGCAAAACAAACCTTAGTATTTGAATCGACAGCTGAAGACATGACACCCATTATCCGTGATGCGTTAGACAATGTGACCGATGATGAGATTAAGTTAGTGTTTAAGAAAGGTCATTATCAGTTTTCACCAGAGTACGCTTTGAGCCGTTATAGCGCCGTTACAAATCACGGTAACGGAGTGAAAAAAGTGATTTTTCCACTTGATAATTTTAAGTCGGTAGAGATTGAAGGTGGTGATTCTGAGTTTATATTCCACGGACAAACGGCACCTTTCCAGCTTTATAACAATCAACAAATAAAAGTGACTAACTTAACTATTGATTGGGATATTCCTTTTACGTTTGTGGCAGAAGTACTTGCCGTTAATAAGAAACAAGCTTACCGCGATGTAAAACCTTGGGTAGGCACTCATAGCTGGAAGTTAAAAGACGGCAAGATTTTATTTCCAAACATAGACGGGTTTAATTACGACTACATGGGCTCAACCTTAGCCTTTGAAAAAGATCAAAAGAAAGTCGTGCATGGTGGTTTTGATCGCCATAGTAAACCTACTAAGGTTGAAGACAGGGGTAATGGTGTATTACGTCTTCATGAAAAGTTAAAACACTACCCTCCAGTAGGCTCTCTTACCAGTTCAAAAGGTGATCGCCATAGCGATAGATATGCCCCAGCGTTTCAGGTAAAAAATTCAAAAAATGTAGTGTTTGATAATGTGACAATACATCATGCATTGGGTATGGGGTTTTTATTTGAACGCACTGAAAATATCAAGATTTTGAACTCAGGTGTACATCTAAGAGATGGTGCACAACGATTGATTTCATCTACTGCCGACGCCACCCATTTTGCTAATTGTAAAGGGGATATATTGGTTGAAAATAGCCGTTTCGAAAACATGTTGGACGACGGCACTAACGTACATGGCACCTATACAATCGTAGATAAAATAATTGATAACAAAACAGTTAGAGTTAAATTTGGGCACTTCGAACAAACGGGTTTTGAATTTGCTGGTAAGGGGGACGATATCTGGTTTGTACATCAACCTAATGTGGGTCGTGCAGGAGTGGCTACAGTTGATAAAGTACGTGTATTGAATGAAATGTACACCGAGATTAGTTTTACCCAAGCCTTGCCAAAGGGGCTTAAACAGGGAGACCTGTTAGAGAACAAAACATGGAACCCGACTTTTACCATGCGTGGAAATGTTATTCGCGACCATAGAGCGCGAAATATCGTGATCAAAACACCACTTAAGATAGTGATTGAAGATAATCATTTGTCTTCAATGATGTCGTCAATTTTGTTCCGTGGCGAAACTTTCTTTTGGTTTGAGTCAGGAATCGTGGAAGACGTGACTATTCGTAACAATGTGTTTGAAGATTTTGCTTATGCAGGTAAAGAACATGCTGCTTTATATATCACTCCAAGATTAGGCAAAACCTTCGATCAAACTCAGGCCTTTGATAAAAATATACGTTTTGAAAACAACACCATTAAAACCTTTGGTACACGTATTGTGTGGGCTGATCGAGTCGATGGTTTATTAATTCAAAACAACACGATTGAGCAATCTGTAGATAAACCTGTGATTCATCCAAACCGTCCTCTGTTTGAGTTTATGCATAGCAATAATGTTGAGCTAAAAAATAACCGTTACGAAGGTGACTTTTCGATTGCGGTTAAAGCAGATAAACATAGCCAAAAAACCTTAAAAGATGACGGTTCAATAGCTAAATAACCGTATTTTACCGAATAGAGATTTAATTATGTATATGACGAAAAAATCAGTTTCCAGTAAAGCCTTAGCTAGCCTGACGTTAGGGCTTCTATTGACCATGAGTTCACCATTGTTGGCGAAAGTGTTAGACGTTAGCCAACATGGCGTAAGCAAGAATGACGGTTCGGATAGTACCTATGCTATCGCTAAAATATTGTCTACCGCGCAAAAAAAAGGTGTAACCAAGATTGTTTTCCCTAAAGGTACATACGATTTTTACCCCGATCGCGCGGCTGAAAAAATGGTTTACATCAGTAACAATGATCCTGGAGTTAAACGGGTCATATTTCCAATGTACGGGTTAGAGAATATTGAGATTGACGGTCAGGGCTCTGATTTTATGTTTCATGGTGGGGTCAATCCGTTTGTGATTGAAGATGCTAAAAATGTCACCTTTAAAAACTTCTCCATAGATTTTAAACGTTCATTTCATAGTGAAGGAAAAGTACTCGCTACAGGCAAGGGGTATCTGGACATTCATATTCCAAAAGCCTTCCCTTACAAAATAAATGCCACGGGAATTTTAACCTTTGTAGCGTTAGAAAACGACAACCCACCGGGTAAAATCACCATAGACAAATTAGAACGTCGTAAAGCTGTAGAAAACGCAGCGGACTACCGATTTAAACGCTTGTTAGAGTTTGACTCAGAAAAACGTGAAACCGCTTATATGCGTAAAGATATTAGTACAGGTAATGGTTTACGGGCTGAAAAACTTCCAGGCCACAGAAATGTGCGTATCTTTCAAGGTAACCTAGAAGCTACAGTAGGTAATATCATGACCTTTCAAGCCAAGTATCGTAATTACCCTGGGTTCGTAGTGTCTGATAGCCAAGATGTACTGTTTGACAATATTACTATTCACCACGCTGGTGGAATGGGCATGTTGGCTCAGCGTAGCCACAACGTAACTATGCAAAACTCAGCGGTTACGCCAAGTGAAGGGCGTTATGTGTCTACTACAGCTGATGCCACGCATTTTGTAAACTGTACAGGCAAAATTCAGCTACTGAATAATTTGTTTGAAAATCAAAAAGATGATGCGACTAATATTCATGGCATATACGTACAAGTGGATAAAATTTACGATGATAAAACCATGGATGTTCGCCTGCAGCACCCTCAGCAATATGGCTTTGACTTTATTGAAGCGGGAGACTCCTTAGAGCTAGTTCATGCCCCTAGTATGAATACATACAGTACCGCTAAAGTGGCGAGTAGTCAGCGTATTAGCGCCGAAATCACTCGAGTAGTATTTGCCGAAAAATTTGATGGTAGACTACAAGAAGGGGACTCTATTGCAGAGGTGAGAGACTACGCTGAAGTATTGATTAAAGGTAATACCATACGTAATAACCGTGCCCGAGGTATGTTGTTAAATAGCCGTGGTAAAACCATAGTCGAAGACAACTATTTTCATGCGCCAGGTTCGGCCATTTTATTCGAAGGTGATGCCAACTTTTGGTATGAACAAGGTGGTGTAAGTGAGGCGATAATTCGCAACAACGTTTTTGATAATAGCTTTTATTCTGTTTGGGGCGCTGGGGTTATTGCTGTTGCGGCCGGAATTGACGACAAATATAAAGATTCTGCGCGGTATAACAAAAATATTCTTATCGAAAATAACACCTTCAATGTATTTGATTACGCGCCTATTTTAAATTTGTTTTCAGTAGAAGGTGTGACTTTCCAAAACAACAAAATTAATAAAACATCTATTTATCCTGAGCGTAAGCAATATCAGCATTTGTTTGTGGTCAACCACAGCGAAAACGTAAAAATAAAGTCTAATAACACCTTTACTGGTTTCTCTAAACCGGCCAGCCAACTTATGCGTGTTAGCGCGTCAGAATAGGAAATAGTTTATGAAAAACTTAATGACTAACTTGGTTAAATTGGGCTTAACAGCTTCCCTGTGGGCGGCAACTTCTGTTCACGCTGGTACACTTTTTAACAACAAACCCAGCCAACCTAACATAGTGTTATTTTTTGTTGATGATATGGGCTGGGCGTCACGTACCAAAAGAGACAAAGTATACGAAACGCCTAATATTGATCAAATTTCTACCGACGGTTTAGAGTTTGAAAGCGCCTATATTCCTACGCCTACCTGTAGCCCAAGTCGGGCGAGTTTAGTAACCGGTCAATATGCTGCACGAATTGGCATGCCAAGACATATTCCCCATAAAAAACAATATGGTTTTGATAAGTACGGCCGCACTCAACAAATCCATAATTTGTGGGAGAAAGACCCTGCGCAAGTGCCTAGTGTAAACTGGTTAGATACCGATTATGTTACCTATGCGGAGGCGTTAAAAGACCAGGGTTACTACAATATGTTTATGGGTAAATGGCATTTAGGTCATGAAGGTTATCACCCTACTGATCAAGGTTTTGATAAACAAGTCGGCGCAACCAATTGGGGACATCCAGCTTCTTATTATCCTCCTTACTTTAAACATTCAGATGTATATAAAGAGGTAAAAGAACGCTATTTAACTGACAAACTTACCGATGATGCAGTTGACTTTATTCAGACT
The DNA here is from genome assembly GCF_051252315.1 of Paraglaciecola sp. Classification (GTDB taxonomy): domain Bacteria; phylum Pseudomonadota; class Gammaproteobacteria; order Enterobacterales; family Alteromonadaceae; genus Paraglaciecola. Next base: position 22,230 of record NZ_JBPOFP010000037.1, read on the forward strand.
TACGATAAATCCAAACCTTTTATGTTGTCTATGTGGTATTACGCCATTCATACCCCGTTTGAAGGCCGAAAAGACTTAGTTAAACACTTTGAAGATAAAGGATTAAAAGGCAAAGAAGCTCATCACGCCGCTTTAGTGAGTGGAATTGATGAATCGGTAGGGCGAGTGCGCAAAGCATTGGAAGACAAAGGCATGGATAAGAATACTGTGATCATCTTCTTATCTGATCAAGGGGGCATTCTTGAAAATAAACCCTTCCGCGGAGGCAAAAAAATAGACACATTATATGAAGGTGGTGCCCGTGTGCCATTAATTATTAGCTGGCCTGGTGTGACTCAAGCGGGAGCCACTAACCAAAGCATTGTGCAATCTACCGATTTGTTTCCTACTTTGGTTGAAATTGCCGGTGGCAAGCTAGCCAAATATAAAAACTTAGATGGCACTTCTTTACTGGCTACTATTCAACAAAACTCTATCCTAAAACGTGACAAACCCTTATTTGGTTATCGTGCCTATGAAGATTTGTATGCGACCGTGCGCGAAGGCGACTGGAAGTTGGCAGCCTATCGTAGTGGGAAAACCCAATTATATAACATTGTCAAAGATATTTCTGAAATCACGGATGTATCCGCCCAACATCCCAAAATTGTGAAAGATTTGGTTGCTAAGTTAGCCAATTGGGAAAAAGAAATGCAACTAGAGCAATATTCTGGCGTGCAATAAAGCACATTAATAAGCCGGATCTAACCCATTAGATCCGGCTACTCCATTGTTTAATCAATAAGAATGAATTATGAAAAAGCTATTATTATCGGCCGTTTTTTGCTGCCTCACGACCAGCGTTCTGGCAAAAACCTTTACCACTCAAGGAAACGGTGTTCGCACTTTGATTACAGCTAATGTAGGCGGGCAGGGTGTGTTGTATACGGGAGAATTAGATGGCGCTGTGGCACAATATTCCACTGATGGAAAACTAATCTGGCAAACCAAAACAGACAATAAAGCCGTGTTGTTTGAACTGAATGCGGTAGATTTAAACGGTGATAATAATGATGACTTATTGGCAGCCAGTGGTGATGGTAGCATTTATGCTTGGAATGCTAAAGGTCAAAAAATGTGGCAGTTTACACCTAACCATAAGGTTCGTTTTAATGAAATTGCCGTTGCCCAGGTTGGAGGTCGAACCCGGATTTATGCCGGTGGTAATGATTTCAATTTATATGAATTAAGTGTCACAGGGCAGTTGTTATCTACCACTACTATTGACGGCACCGTACGTAAAATTGAAGCTGGTCACTTTATCGAGAAAGATAAAGCTAGTCTGCTTATTTACACTTATGCTCACGATAAGTTTAGATGGCAGTTTTTGGGTTTTATGGACCCCGCTTCTAAAAAGATCATCAGTAAGATTGCTTGGAATGATAGAAAAATGCACTCCCTCAGAAACAGCGTCATGGTCACTGATTTAAAAATTGCCGACCTAGATCAAGATGGTCTAGACGATTTACTTTTTTTCGCAGGTGGCAAAGCGGCTGAAAAGGCCTCGGGTACGTTTGCTGCATACAATGGACAGTTTGAGCAGCTAGCCAGTTTTAATATCAGTGGCAAAGACAAACAACGGTACGCCCATGTTTATGGAGAATCCTTATTACCCATTCGTAATCAAGTCATGTTTCAGTTTGGTGGTATTACTTACATAGTGGATAACAAAGGTAAGTTAATTGAAAAGATAGGAAAAAAATTATCAGGGCTAATATTTAATGGTTTTGCACTTGAACCCAAAACGAAACAATTGTTTGCTGCTGGACAAGTTGGGGGCGGTAATACGCTTTATAGTTTTGATTTAAACAAGAGTGATTGGTACCAAACTAAACATAAGTTGCAGGGGCGCTTGGCTGATGTAGAGAGCAATATCAATAATTTGTACCAACAGGCTTTAGACTTTGAATTGCCAAGTTATCAAACAAAGTCAGACAAACCTTGGTTTATGATCACCAGTGCAACACCCAATAAACAAGTGCAAAAATTGGATGGTGCTCAACTTAAAACTGCCATCCAAACCAATTGGAAAGAAAACTGGGATCGAACCACTTTAGCTAAAAATATAGGTGAAATCGCCCTTAAGAAAGATAAAAGAGGTAAGTATCAACTCACTCGAAAAGAGATAGTAGGTATGGCAAAAGACTTCGAAAAGAAAGGCCAGCCGTTTGTCGTGTGGGCAGGGCACGTTACCGACCCCTTCTATATGTCTATTGATACCTTGGAAGCTATTCTAGCCGCAGCGCCTAATACTGCCCACGGATTCATATATGCAGAAATGTATGATCCAAAAGACCCTAGAGTCATTCATTTTATTGAAGAATACGTACCTAGGCTGGCAGCAGCCATGCGTAAACAAGGTAAGGCCAAACTATATTTTCGTTACAAAAATGTATTTTGGGCTGCTACATCCCATATGCAGCCTTGGAAAGATTTGTTTTTCTCGGGTAAGTATAGCGACATATTGGTGCCAGCCTCTGAAGACACATCTTCACGCACACAAGACTTAAATTTAACGGGCCGAGTGGGTATGTTTGCTGGTGGTTATGTGGATGATTTTGCCATGCGTTTAGTGGACGATAATCCAACAAGCTGGCGACCTTACACACCAGGCGGTCAACGGTCGATTTCTCCTTATTTACGTCAAGGTGTGATGATGGCCGCTTACGGTGCGCGTATGGGAATTATTTTCCAAAACAAGTATGCTGAAAAACCTGGTTTGAATATTTTGTATGCCTTGATGAAATCAGGGGTGTTACCTGTTGTTGAAAAACAGAATATACAATCCATTGGCTCTTGGATGTTAAATCAAGATATTAATAAAGGTTTAATTCACTCTATCGATAATCATCATCAACTAAACCACTATAAAACCGATGATGAAGACGCTCTAATGTCTGTGGCACAAATGCACTGGGCAGGCACTAGTTTACCAGCCCATGATTATTCTAGTGCAGCGTTAGGTGTGGATTATCGCTGGTTAAATTACATTCCAGAATTACCCCATGGCATGGTACCTATTGCCCCAGTAGATACCCATAAACAGCTAGACAAAAATAAGATGCCTTATTTTGTTGGAGACGGTAAATATGGCTTATTAGACGGTAAAAAAATACCGGCTGCTGAATTTAGTACACTTATGCAAAACACCCTTAAACAAGGTGCCAACCAATTACCCATTTTAGTCAAAGGGGCTGCGTGGAGTGTGATTAAGCTAGATGAAAGTCACTCTCGTATTATCTTGTTAGATCAGGGGTACACCGACCCTCAAGATAGGCAAGTCACTATTCAGTACCAAGGCATTAAACCTAAATGGGTGAAAGATATTCTGTCTAAGCAAATAATAGCAGTGAACAATAGCCAGTCATCATTAGTGGTGCCAGCGGGTTCGTTACGATTTATAGACGTGGAATATTAATTTTAACCTAATGTGCTTACTTAAAATACTTATTAAACATGAGGGATTTGGATGTTTGAAATAAAAAAACGCTTTGCAGTAGTGGCATGTGTATTGTCATTGCAGGTTAATGCCAGTATCGAAACTGGAGTAGCTGATAACAAACATAGTCCTCATGTTAAGTTTAAAAGTATTGGCATAGGGCAAGCTAAGTGGACCGAAGGTTTTTGGGCAGACAAATTCAACATGTTAGAAAATACTATGGTGCCTTACATGGGGGAATTGCTAAAAGGCGACATTGGCCATGGATATAACAACTTCAAGATTGCTGCCGAACTAAAAGAAGGTGAAGCTAAAGGTTTTCCTTTTCACGACGGAGATTTTTATAAGTGGATGGAGTCAACCATGTACTTATATGCGATTAACCAAGATCCAAACCTGTTAACTCAAATAGACGAAATCATTGATGTCATTGCTAAAGCACAACAACCGGATGGATATTTGCAAACCCACAGTACTATTAAAGGCATAAAGCCTTATACCAATCGCCGTTATCACGAGATGTACAACAGTGGTCATCTTATGTATGCAGCTATCATTCACCATAGAGTGACAGGCCAAAATAATTTTTTGGATATCGCCTTAAAAAATGCCAATCTGATTTACAACACTTTTATTTCTAGACCTAAACATTTATCTCGCTTTGGTTTCAATCAAACTCAAATAATTGGTTTAGTTGAATTGTATCGAGAAACAAAAAATAAAAAATATTTACAGTTAGCAGAATTGTTTATCAATATGCGCGGTGGCGATACTAAACTTGACGACACCACTCGTTTAAATATGACAGGCGATATGGTGCAAGAGCGCACTCCATTGCGTAAAGAGAAAAATGCAGTAGGTCATGCTGTTTTAGCTATGTACTATTATGCCGGAGCCGCTGATGTATATGCTGAAACTGGAGAAAAAGCGTTAATCGACGCCTTAAATCGTATTTGGTCGAGTGCCAACCAAAAGAAGATGTTCTTAACTGGAGCAATCGGTGCAGCTCATCATGGTGTTTCAGGCAAAAAAGACATGGTGCATGAAGCATTTTTAGATGACTATATTTTGCCTAACTCTACCTCTTACAACGAAACTTGCGCCAATATTACCAATGCAATGTTTAATTGGCGGATGTTGGGGATTACCGGTGATGCAAAACATGCTGACGTAATGGAAACCGTGCTATACAACAGTGCTTTGTCGGGTATCGCTGCCGACGGTAAACATTATTTCTACACTAACCCGTTACGCAGAAGCCATAAACACGCCACTGGTCGATTTGGTCAACAAGGCACTACGGCCACCCTAAAACGTGAGTCTTATCTGAATTGTTTTTGTTGCCCTCCTAATCTAGTACGTACATTGGCGAAGTTATCTGGGTGGGCCTATAGCCTGACAGAAAATGGTATTGCAGTGAACTTATATGGTGGTAATACTTTATCTACCCAATTGTTAGACGGATCAACATTAAAGTTAATCCAAACCACCCAATATCCTTGGGATGGAGACATAGAATTCACTATCCAACAAGCTAAAAAAGAAGCGTTTGATTTGATGTTGCGTATCCCAGAGTGGGCAGATGGCGCAAAAATCTCTGTTAATGGTCGAAGTTATCAAGAGCAGGTAACTCCTTCTAGTTATGTCGCTGTGAATCGACAATGGCAATCGGGTGACGTGATAACACTTAGCTTGCCATTAGAGGTGAATTTTGTTGAAGGCAACCCACTCATCGAATCGGTCAGAAATCAAGTAGCGGTAAAGCGTGGCCCTGTGGTGTATGTGGTTGAATCACCTGATTTGCCAAAAGGCACAGATATTTTAGATGTTTACGTATCGGGTGATGCCGAGTTTACACCTAAATTGGTTAACGACTTTTCAGGTAGTCAAGACACAGTTGTGACCCTGGATGGAGAGTTATTAATTCGCCAAAACAGCCCTAAAAATCAACTGTATCGAAAAATTTCAAAGCCCGAGTTTTTCAATCATTCGGCACAGCTAGTGCCCTATTATGCTTGGAGCAACCGAGGTGAAACAGAAATGACCGTGTTTATGCCAGTGGTTTGGGATAAGTCGGAAAAACAACAAGGTTCATCAGCTTGGTGGCCATTTAAATGAGAAAATGCACATTAGTTAAAAGGACTTGGTGTTTGGTCGTAATGTGTTTTTTGATGACCTCGCAGGTAGGCGCTAAGTCAGATAAATAGCCAAATGTACTGATTTTAATGTTTGACGATATGCGTTTTGATAGTTTTTCTTACAGGGGCGGGCCGGTAAATACCCCGAATATTGATGCGTTAGCTGCGCAAAGTGTACACTTCAACAATGCTATGACTACAACAGGTTAATGCTCACCTTCCCGAGCGGCTATGTATACAGTTCGTTGGGGCCATAAAAATGGGGTAGACGATAATGTGGCGTTGTTTCATTCTCATCTAACAGCCATGTCGAATGTTCAAGATGGTTTAATCAAACAAGTCTTTGCCTACAGCGTCAATATTGAAAATGTAACTAAGGTAATTGAGGTATTAGTAACTTAGAATTATATTCTGGAAATTGGGCGTTTTTGTGCTGCAAATCTTGATTCATTTTTCTTAGCATAGTACGCAGTTGATCTTTGTTGGAACTCGCTAAATTGTGTTGTTCGTAAGGATCATTTTTTAAGTTGAATAAGCGGTACTCCGCCAGCCCATTTTTACGTAATGGATCTTTTTGTTTGACTGATTCTTCTAGAGGATAGTAATAAACTAGTTTCCAATCACCTTCTATATAACTGGTAAAATAACTGCTGCGGTGCACATGGGGAAAATGATTTAAAAAGGATTCTGAACGTTTACTGTTGTGATTACCACTCAATTGAATACTGAGATTTTCTCCATCAAGAATGTGATCTTTTGGCAGGTTACCCGTTACTAAATGTTGAACGGTTGGCAAAATATCTAAAATAGTGCCTATTTGAGTATTTATTGCCCCCGGCTTGATAGTAAGTATTTGTTGCCAATAATTGCTACTATTTAGTTGGGACCAAGCTGCCATAAACGGTACTCGCATGCCGCCCTCATAACTCGTTCCTTTCATGCCTCTGAGTGGTGCTGAACTAGAGTGAGTATAGGGCTCAAATCGCTGTTTGGTTTTGTTTGATAGTGGGGCTGTACTGCCATTATCGCCAACAAAGATAACCAAAGTATTTTCAGCAATACCCAATTGCTTAAGGTGTTGCTCAATATCTCCTAAAGATTTATCCACGCCTTCAATCATAGATGCGTATATTTGTGCGTATGCTGTTTTCTTATCTTTGTAATTAGCTAAAAATCTTGGATCATCTTGAAAAGGTGTATGCACACCATAGTGGGACATATACAAGAAAAATGGCTGATTGTTATCAGTCGATTCGGATATAGCTCGATTTGCTTCGAGTGTTAAAGCCTCTGTCAAATATGTATCTGAACCGTGGTACTTTTCTAAGTGAGGAACGCCGTATAGTTTTCTGGTTTTAAACCCATAATCATCTTGCCCGTAATAGCTGCCAGGTGCCCCTTGATAGGCGCCGCCAATGTTTTGCTTAAAACCTAATTTTAGCGGATTAGCACCTTCATGATCCATAGGCCCAAAGTGACCTTTCCCCACATGGATAGTTTGATAACCAAGATTGTTTAACATATCCACAAGAACGGCATCTCCGTTTTTTAGCCCAGACCAGTTCCATTTAGATGGACCATATTGTCCTTTATTGTTTTCTACTGGGTTAATCCACTGGGTTGTGCCTTGTCGTGCGGAATTTTGCCCAGTGAAAATTGAGGCGCGAGTAGGGGAGCAAACCGAATGAGCGTAAAACTGAGAAAAACGTATACCTTTGTCAGCCATGTTTTGCATTTTCGGGGTGTTGTAAAAATGATTAAGTTGATGGATCACTGCTTTGTCTTCAGTGTTTACCAACATAGGGACAGAGGTGTCCATCGGCCCCATATCGTCAACTAAGAATAATACTATGTTGGGCAAAGCTGGTTGTATGGGAATATTTTTAGCACTACTGCAAGCTTGCACTGTAATTAAAAATAGTATGACGGTAAGTCTGCAATTAATCTGATTGTGCATAGCTTGATTACCCTTAATTAATATTTTTTGGTCATCGAATTACAACGCTTTGGTTAACTGTATATCGATAAACCTAAATAGACCCGTGGGGATATCCACTTTGATTTTCTGTTGGTTAATCTCGTATTGAGTATTATCTAATATGTCAGTGACTTTAGTCGGTGTGATCGTATTAAAATGCACTTCTACCTTTGCTGATTGAGGATTAATGTAGCCACCATCAATTAAAGTTAAGCGTAGCGTTTTAGGTGCAATTTGTGCGACAACCCATGCAGCATTGCCTTTCACAGTGATAGGTAATAGTTGGCTTTTATCTTGAATCGTTTTAGTGACTTCTTGATAGTAACTATCTGCTGGGTAGGTTTGTTTTCCATCAGCCGAAATATAATCACGACCATTCGTGTAAAACTCAGTCATGATGTTTTTGTATAGTGGATGTAAGTTGTCAACCAGTAGACCTCTTGGAGCACTTTTGTCTGCATTGATACCAGATTGAGGCGGTGTAATTAACACCATGCCGTTAGGCTGTGGCGGTAAGTAATTAAGGTGCCTGTCTTGCACTCCTGATGCATACCGTGAGTAGTCCCATTGTGTAACGGGGGCACCCGGCCAAGAGCCATTTAAGTGGCTGAATACCATAGGGTTACTGTCTTCGACTTCTTGGTTAAACAGGGTTAACCATTTGACATTGTTCCCTTCGTCAACATAATGCCCATCAGGCTCTAACATGCTCAAATGCACAGGGGAATAACTGAGTATTTGATTAGGCTTAGGGCTGTAAAGTACATCTTTTCCGATCAAATCCCACAACACTTCTAAGTAATCATTTTGATAAGCAAAGTTATTCACATAAGTCGCGCCATTGGCAATATGATAAACAAATTGCCTTAGTGCCAAGTTAGGCACCATTTGATGAGAATGCTGTCGCAATCGGTCAAAACTCGTGTTGTCTCGCGAGAACCTTGTACCCCATTGATTCACTGCGCCACTAGCCCATAAACCGGTACGTGCGGCAATGCTTAAGTCCATCGATTTGTCGGTGGTTTCTTCCATTGCCGGCACAAATACATCGGCGTATTTACCAGACACTAGATCTGCCCATCCTCGCTTATAAATCATTGATTGCCAGAAGGTATGTTTATTCCGTAAAAACATTTTTGCATCAGTTTTTTTGAATTCTTCGGCCAGAGGAAAAACAAAATCTGATAATACATATTCAAAATCTTTATCGTATTTGGCCAACTCAGGAAAGATCATGACAGTCTTTTTAGTGCCAGCTATTTGTAAGGTTTTTTTATGGGTATCAAAGCTTCTAAAAAATGGATCATTGCCATGGCCACCCCAGTAAGCTCCGCCAGGAACACCTTGATACAAATTTTCAGCTTGTTTTAAAATTTGCGATTGAGTTTGATCGTACTTTTGTCTTTTATCTCGTTTATTTTTATACACCTCATTTTTAATAGAAGCACGATCCCAATTCTCGGAACGTAAGTTTCCATATCCTAAAAATATAGGAGACCTGTATTCTTTATTTATCCGGCTAATCACCTCTTTAGAGGTTTTTTTATAATCTGACATTAAATAAACAGCGTTGTTTGAAGTAAGTGGTAAGTCATTGTTGAAGTTGCTGATTTGAGTTTGCAGGATCTTCATATTAGCCTGCATTCTAGCCAACTTGCCGGATGGAGTTAAATGAACAAAGTCATGTATCCAAGTTGGATTATTGGTATCGATAATATGAAAATTACTACCACCAGATTGGGCACTGGCTAAAATGATGTGTCCTGTTTTTGAATCTTTCCACATATCGTTGTAGGAATATTTGCCTTTATGAACTTCAATTTTGTTTTTGTTTTTGTTTAGTTTTTTAGTGATGGGTAAAAGACTCAATATATTGCCATACAAGGTTAGTAAATGGGGTTGTTGGTTTTGCTGGATTATTTCTGATTGAGCGACACGATAACCAAACTCACCAAACGCTTGGTTCATCTTAGGTAGCGGCAAGCCAATTTGTTTATTTTTGATTGAGTCATATATGGCTATGCTTTGGCCCTTCATTTTAGTGCTGCCCATAATGATGTCTTCAAAACCATCATTATTAAAATCAGCAATACGTAAATCACCTACTGGACTTCTAGTGGCTGTTAATTTGACTGTTTTAAACGGCTTGTCAGCCAAAGGTTTAAACAGGTACAAAGAACCAGCTGATTGCATGGAGTTCATGGTGCCATGTACAGCTAAAATAGCTTGGTTGTTTTTATCTTTTAAGGGCCGAATAAAGTTAGCTATTTCTTGCTCTTTTTGTGGATTGCGGGTGCCCTTAGGTTGTTTGCTTTTGTTTTTAATTCCCCACGGTTTAGTGGTGACATAGTTAGATGCGTGAATACTCTTAACTTTATTGCCTTGTGCATCTAAATAATAAAGATGTTTATCGTAACTGCCTGCTACCACATAAGTTTGTTGTTTATGTTGGAGTACCGACACTGAATACATAGGGGCATCATTAGCCTTGAAAGACCAAAGTAGTTGCCCTGTATTAGACAAGCAGTAAATGTGTCCGTCAGCGTTTGCCGTTAAAATTTCGTCTTGGCCATCTTGATCTAGATCGGCGGTCCATAGGTCATGATTCATATAACCAGATAAAACATTCTCCCATAACAACTTGCCGCGAAAGGAGTAGGCGACGATTGTGCCTTTATAGCTTGATCCAATCATTACAGATTGATTTTTAATGCTGGTGGTTCTGATTTTACTTATGGTGTAATTGGTATCTATGCTGGTAATTGCAGTTTTGTTATCGGCAATGACATTAAACGTTTGTAACGTCATTAAGCTAACAAGAGAAAGAGTTTTTAGGTGGTGGTAAAACATGATTCACATCCAGATTTATTAAGTGCTAATAAGACAAAAATGCCTTAGCGAAGGCTTTTCCAAATCGTGTTTGACCAATGGTGTTGTAATGTACATTGTCAAAGTGTTTGGGGTAGTCTTGCCATGATGGATTAAGTGAGGTGGGGATTAAGTTCACAAGAGGATCTGCCAAAGCCACGCTTGACTGAGCTGCTCTTACTTTACCCGTGCCCGGTAAATACTTTTTAGCAGCCATATTGATTTGCGCTATCACAACCTTCAATTTTGGTTGTTCAAGCTCGGTGCGATATGCGGCGATTAAATTAGTTAGATTCTGGTGGTAACTATCTGCTTTTAGCGCAGAGCCTGTATCTGCTTCACCTTGTAACCAGCCTAAACCTAAAACTTTGTAAGATGTGCCTTGTTGCTCTAAATAACCTAGCGTGTTTTGTATTTGAGTAATGTGTTCAGAAAATAACTTAAGACTTTGTTTGTATTTTCCTTTTTCAGCGACTTGGGCTTTTTCTAACGTCCAGTTTGCATTCCAAGCTCCATGTAAAGACGTACCGCCATAAGCAGTTTTAATAACTATGTACTTTTGCTTGGGATCTTGTTCGTTTAGGGCCAATAACATGGGTAATTCGGGGCCAAAAGTTCGCTCAAAACCGTATTTTTTTAAATGATATGCTGACTCAACATAAAACGGTTTGTTGGCTTTTTGTATGTTTTGGTTTTTGCTTACAATAGTGATTTGTTTGCTTAACTGCGCTAACCGTTTTTTGCTTATTTCATCTATAGCATCAAAATTTCCAGCGCCAGCCATATTTGATTGGCCTGCCATTAGGATGATATGTACTTCTTCTGAATTTTTTTGAATAGAAGAAGTGCAGCTAGATAAAAGCATTAGCCACATCAGTGGTAATATGGCTAATCTAATCATTTTGACTATTTCCCCAAATCTTTCATAAATTTATCCCAAAACACCAAATAAGTATCGTGATCTACGTCTGTCGTTAAGCCGCGGTTTTCCATTTGAGTTTTGTAATGGTTTACGAAAAAGTCATCCCACTCTTTTTTGGCCGCTGGTGATTCGTCTATCATGCCTTGGTCGCCCGTTTCAGCTTGCCATCTGACTAACTCTGCCCGCATTTCTAATAACTTGTCTGTGTATTTAGGGTCATTGGCTAAGTTGTGTACTTCATCAGGATCATTCGCGGTGTCGTATAATTCTTCAGGTGGTCTAGAGTCTGCAAAAAACGGTGCTTGGGCTGCGTTTAATTTTCCTTCTTCGTTTAACTTTTGCATCAAGGTCATTACTGGATATTGTAATTTTTTGTAGGTGTTAAAGTCGGTGTAAGGTTTTTCAGGCCAGAAATTTTTGATGTATTTAAACCGTTGGTCACGAACCGCGCGCACTCTATCGTCGGTTTCGTCACATCTATCTTTGTGGGCGTAAATGTAATCTCGCGACTGTTTGTTGTCGCCCAAAAATACGTGTCCTTCAATGTATTCTGGTACTTCAATGCCTGCTAGTTCCATGCTCGTTGGCATGATATCAATCAAGCTTACCAATTCATCACTGACTACACCTTTTTGAATACCTTTACCCCAAACAATTAAAGGGACTTCAATGCCGCCATCGTATAACCATTGTTTGTCACGCAACATGGCTCGGCCGTGGTCGCCAAAAATGAATACAATTGTGTTGTCTAATGCCCCAGCTTGTTCTAACTCAGTAAAAAAATTGCCCACTTTTTGGTCTACCGTTTGTACGGTTTCTAAATACAACGCCCAGTCGCGACGGGTAATTTCGTGATCTGGATAATAACTAGGTAATGTTACATCTGCTGGGTTAATTGGGTTTTTATGATCTGCCACAAAAGTTCTATGGGTTTCGCTGTAATTTAACTGAGCAAAAAATGGCTTCCCCGCATGTTCTTTTAAGTATGTTTGCCAAGCTGGACGTTCTAAGATTTTCATGTCTACAGGAGCATGTGTATAAGCACCTCCTGAATATTTGATTTCGCCGTCTTGGGCGTCAAATGCTTTTGCTTTATGGTTAAAGTTAAAATCTGTTTTTTGTTTTGGGCCCATTAACAAATTCACGTAACCGGCTTCACGAGTGTATTCAGATAACATCTTCACATGTTTAGGTAATTCAAAACCATCGTCTAAATGACTTCTATGATGATGAGCGCCTATACTAGTGGCGTGCATACCAGTAAAAAACGCTGAGCGCGCTGTAGAGCACACAGCTGCGGTGGCGTAGGCTTTATTGAAGCGCATACCTTCGTTTGCCAGCTTGTCTAAATTGGGTGTTTTCACAACTGGCGTGCCATACACAGCTAGATCTAATGAAATATCTTCTAACACTAACCAAATGATATTCGGTTTGGTTGGATCTGTATTGGTTTTATGTTGGCTTTTAGATGTTTTAGCGGATTGTTTAGAGGTGTCTTCTGTTGATGCTGAATTACAACCCACAATCGTTAATGTAACAAGCCCTAGGGCGAGAATTTTGAACCAGTTCATTTTGCTATCCTTTCACAATATGTAGTGTGCGTTGTCTAGTCTTTATCATTTTCATTGCAATTTACTTACTTTGATTAGCATAAGGGAAATAAGGGTTATAGGTCGATGATTGTTTAAATAACCGCTTATATCTGGCTACTTTTTCTGGGTATTGTTCGGCTAAATTTTTAGTTTCACCTATGTCATTTTTCAAATTATATATTTCCATTTTTGCAGTTAAGCCAACTTGTACTGCTTTCCAATCACCTTCACGGATTGCTCTAAGTAATCCTTTGTCTGGATTTGCATTACGCTGTTCTTCCCAATAGAGATATGTATGTTTTTGTTGGGTGCCTTTGTCTAAATAGGTGGGTAATAATGATAAACCATCGGTAATAGCTGGCTTGTCAACGCCTGCTACGTCCGCAAGAGTGGGCATGAAGTCTTGGAACCCAGAGATATGAGACGACACTGAGTTGCCTTTGATTTTATTTGCCCAAACTGCAAAATGAGGAACTCGAATTCCACCTTCATATAAGTCTCGTTTAAAACCTTTTAATACACCGTTACTACTGAAGAACTGATGATCATGACCCATAGAATGATGTCCACCATTGTCACTAGTGAATATTATTAAGGTGTTGTCTAACTCACCAATAGACTCTAAATGGTCAACTAAACGACCCACTTGACGATCCCACAAAGTAATTTTTCGAGCGTGATGTTTTTCGGCCTCTTTCCAGTCTTTGTCCGAGAACATTGTTTTATTCCGTAACATTTCTTCGTGACCGTGAGGGGTGCGATAAGACATAAATAAGAAAAATGGTTTATCTTCCACTCTTTTAGTATCTAAAAACTCTATCGCAAAACTTGTGCGAAACTCATCGATGTTGTCCCATTTGGTATAATCGTACAGTTTTTTTTCATTGATGCCGTTTATCCAATGAGTGGTTTTGTCGAAATCAATTTTGCTATCAGCCCGTTTCCACTGCTCTTGAACTGCGTAATCAAAACCTCTGGCATAAGCCCAAGTGTCTAAATTATTAGGGTCTTCTAAATGCCATTTACCGACAAAAGCAGTTTGATAACCTGCTCCTTGCATCATATCACCAAGGGTTAATTCATCTAAACCTAGAGATACTCGGCCCCAACGACTCTTGCTTTTATCTGTACCGCCATGAACGCCTTTGTTGCCGCGAATGGTTGCGTGGCCTGCATGTTTGCCTGTCATTAATACCGCTCGTGATGGCGCGCAAACCGCATTGCCTGCATAAAAGTCAGTAAAGCGAAGTCCTTGTTTAGCTAATGCATCTAACCTTGGTGTTTTAATTGTTTTCTGACCGTAAGAACCTAACTCTCCGTATCCAAGGTCATCAGCCAATAAAAATACAATATTTGGACGTTCCGATTTTTGAATCGACTTTACTTCAGATGATTGAGCGGATGAGCTCATGCAAATGAGACTAATTGATAGGGTTAAAATGTTGAATACATTCATTTGCATGTTCTTTTAAACTCTATTCGTGTTGTATAACCAAATAATATTGTAGAAACAAAGTATATGCAATTAAAATGGTAACGTTTTCCTGATTAATGTTAATTGGTTTATGTTTTTGAAGTTTCAGTTGAAACTTATTTTTATACGGCATGTCCACGTTTTATATGGATTTTATGTGATTCTATGAGTGTCGTTTAGCGATTGTAGATAAATTTTATTTACAATTAATTAGCAAATCTGTTGATTGTTATGTATTCTTTGGAAAACACAGAGGGAGAACGTATTCCCTATTTGCAAGAGTTGATTCATAGATGTGTAATACTCAGTTATCGACTCATTATTTCTGTATGACAACAGGTGATGGTAAACGACATGAACACAAACTTTAAACTGAACACCATTTCAGCGGCCTTAGTAGCGGCCTTCTTAAGTAACACAGCCCATGCACAAGAAGCATCGTCTGGAAAGCAGCAAGCTCAACAAGAGCAAGATGTTGAAGTGATTACTGTAAAAGGATTTAGAGGTAGCTTACAAAGAGGCATTAATAATAAACGTTTTGCTGATGGTGTGACTGATTCCATTCATGCTGAAGATGTGGGTAAATCGACCGATCAAAATATTGCCGACGCGTTATCTAGGGTGACAGGGGTAACAGTTCAAGAATCAGACGGTGAAGGCACGCGTATCGCGGTACGTGGTGCCGGTGCTTCATTAAACCAAATTTCTATGAACGGTGTCGCCTTAACCAGTGGTTTAAGTGGTGGAAGTGATTCGCCTGTAGCTGACCAAAGTGTTGATTTGAGCTCATTTTCTTCAGATATATTGTCATCTATAGTCGTGCAAAAAACCTCTTCGGCTGATCAGGATGAAGGGTCTTTGGGTGCAAACGTAGTACTTAAAACAGTTAAACCACTAAATATTAAAAAACCAAGACGTAACGTAGAAATTCAAGGCCGATATAACCAGTTTTCAGATGACGTAGACCGTAAGTTGTCGTTTAGTTTATCTGATAAGTTTTTCGATGATACATTTGGGGTGATTGTGACAGCTTCTGATGAAACGCAACATACCCGCAGAGATGAGTATCGAGCTAGTTGGCATGAAGCATCTATCAATATTCCTGATGGTCGAGCACGAGATGCCGAGACAGGAAAAGTTCTTCGTATAGCCGGGGTTGAAGGTCAACCAGCTGACTTTGATAGTGATACCGAAATTCTTAACGATGGTGAGTTATATGCGCTCACAATGTCTCAAGCCAGCCAAATAATCAATATGAATGAGCGTAATAGAAAATCGATTACAGCTGGTCTTCAATATGCACCTACAGATAACACTGATATTCAATTAGATTTAAGTCATTCTCAACAAGACATTTTGGATGACAACCAAAATTTCAATATGCAATTTGGCTTGTTGGATCCTAACAACGAAGACGATCCCCAACATGATTGGTGGACGGTTGATCGCGAATCAAGCTCGTTAGTTAAACGTTACTCTCGTCATGCCAAAGGGCGTTCATATCGCAACGTGGGCGGTTATGATCAAAAAACTAATGTGGCCACATTTAACTTGGAACATTGGATAACTGAAGATTTAAAAATGACTTTTTTGGCTGGTTATTCTCGTACTCAATCTGATAGCAAAGACAATATAGGGTTATTCATGACACCAAATGGTGTGAGTGCCACCAGTATGTATGACATCCCTTTGACCTCAGATGATCCTGATGTAATAACACTTGAACCCGCGGGTTACGATTGTACTGGCAGTCGCTGTAGTATTGATGTAGCTCAGGGACTTACACAGGTTAACTCAACAGAGGATGTGACACTTAATTTTGCTCCCAGTTTAACGAATATATTGGATCCGAATTTATTTGGTGCAGCTAATTTAACCAAATATGATAATTCGAACTCAGACACTAATAAGTCTTTCTTTTTAGACTTTGATTGGACAGTTGATTTTGCCGGGATAACAAAAGTTGAATTTGGTGTCAAATCTACCAATCGTGTAAAAGATGTTGTGACCCAAAGAGATACCTTTATTAACGGAGCAACAGTGTTTAACTCCGAAGGAGAAGAAGTATCTCTTAACGGTATTACAACTATTCGGTTGGCTGATGTTATTGCAGATGATGCGTTTCCTGCAGATAATTTTATGGCCGGAATTTTAGATGGTCGTGAGCAAGCCTACATGTCGGGCTGGGATGTGGTAGACCCGTTTAAAGCCTTAGAAATTGTCACTCCATCTAATGGTGAAGGTGGTAAAGACGTAAAACTTAAAATTGATAATTCAGGCTCCCGTTTGATAGATCAAGACGTAAAAGCGGTTTACGCTAAGGTTAATTTTGAATATATGGATGGTCGATTAACCGGCAATTTAGGCTTACGTTACGTAGAAACGACTACTTACTCAGAAGCCTATAGTAAATTACAGTTTCAAGGAGGGGGTAATACGTATGACCCGATGCAATTGTTACAATACGCTGATACTAGCCAACCTCAGTGTGATGCTCCAGTGTGGCTTGAAAATCCTGCAGGTGGCCTAGATAGAAACAGCTACCCATCTAATTTACAACAGCTTGGAACTTGTTCTTTATATCAATTGACTCATGCTTTCCATCGTAGACAGGCAAATACACAATTAGCTGAACCAGGCGAAAATATCCCTGCGGACGAGTTAGATCCTAGTAATGATGATTATATTCTACAAGTCGTTTGGGAAAACGGCGCGCCAGTTGTAGTGAGAAACGAGGGTAACCCTAATGGTAACAATGGTCGTTTTTCCAACACTCAAGAAATTAAAGCATTAGCTGACCGTTCAACTAGTCACATCACTATTAATGATGCCTTTGGCAATTTGGTCAATGCAGGTGAGCAGTTGGGCACTATCGCCAACGTACGACCATTCTTAGTCGCAGACGAAGCGACTAACGACGTGTGGTTACCCAGTTTAAATCTAAATTATTTGTTTAGCGATGAGTTAATAGGTCGGTTCTCCGCTACTAAAACTATGGCCCGCCCTAGGTTTGATTCAACCACGCCAGGTGGAGCAATTCGTGAAAGTGCTTGGGAATTAAGAGGTTCAGGTACAATTAATAATGTTGCTCTAGTGCCATTAGAGTCCAATAACCAAGATATCTCCCTAGAATGGTACTTTAATCCAAGTAGCTTGTTGTCTGTGGCCTTGTTCCGTAAAGATATGACGAACTTTGAAGAAAGAGTTAATGAAATCTACTTATGGACTGATCAGCGTGAAAACTATGACATGGCTGGTGTGGAGAACTTAAATGATGTGTTGTTTGTACCAAACCAGTTGGTAGATTCGGCTGGTAACCCAGTAGTGAATGAATTGACGGGCCTACCTGAGTGGCAAGAAACCCCTTTCAATTCGGATTGTATGCCTGATCGAATGATGCATAAACAGCTCCGTGAGCCACTGACATTGGGCTGTCATTCACTGAATATGGATGTGGTACGAAATGGTAAAGGTGCTTTAACCCAAGGTTTGGAATTTAGCTATACACAAAACTTCGACTTTTTACCGGGCGCTTTTTCTGGGCTAGGAACAAACATCAATTACACTTATGCAGATTCTGAATCAGATGCAGAAGTTTCTGTTACCACGGGCCAAGTTATCAAACCGTTACCTCAACCTTATACACCTAAACATTCTTCGAATGTGACCGTGTTTTGGGAAAAAGATGGGGCAATGTTGAGGTTAGCTAATCGTTATAATTCTACTCAACTGGTGAACCGTGGATTGGCTAGTGGTGCATCATGGTTAGAGTCAAATAATCGATTAGATCTAAGTGCCTCTTATGAAATTAATAAAAATATATCAGTGTCATTCCAAGCGCTTAATTTAACCAATGAATCTCGTCGAACTTTCTACACAAGTACTCGTACAGTGATGGGAGTAGCAGGTGACGGTACCCCAATATTGTTTGACGAAGGTAATGTGATGGATGGAGACGGAAATGCCAGCCGTACACTTACTGAATATAAAACAGGACGTCAGTTTCGTTTAGGCATTAGGGGGAACTTCTAACTTTCCGAACATATTAATTTATGACCGGTATATACGGGTCATTATTTATGTTTTTAGAGGAGATAACGGTTTATCTTAGCCAGTGTTTTCTGGGGATTTTATATTTCGAAATGATTTTTTATAAATTTGAGTATATTCAATTGGCATTCAGTTTAGTGCACAAAAATGTACATTTAATATTTAGAGAGTGTGACGAGTTGTGAGTGTAATTATGAAAGTAAGTTTGTCCCGAATGAAATTGTCTGCATCTGCGTTAATGGTAGCGAGTTTGTTGGTTGGTTGTGGCCCTAAAACAGAGACTGCTGTAATAAAAACAGAAGTATCGGTTGATGCGTCTGCCAAACCTAACATCGTTATTTTCTACGTAGATGATTTAGGTTACGGTGATTTAAGTAGTTACGGTATGACCGCGACTCAAACGCCTAATGTTGACGCCTTAGCAAATGAAGGTATTCGTTTTACTGATGCCCATAGTTCTGCAGCAACTTGTACCCCATCTCGCTACTCGTTATTAACAGGGCAGTTTGCCTTTAGAAATGACGCGGCAATCTTGCCGGGTGATGCCCCTTTAATTATTGACCACACTAAACCCACGCTACCAAAAATGTTAAAAAAAGCGGGTTATAAAACAGCTGTGGTGGGTAAATGGCATTTAGGCCTAGGTGACGGCTTTGTTGATTGGAATAAAGATGTTAAACCTGGTCCTCTGGAGCTTGGATTTGACTATAGCTTTTTAATGCCAGCCACAGGAGACCGAGTGCCTACCGTATATTTGGAAAACCATAAAGTCGTCAATTTAGATCCTAATGACCCAATTACCATCAGTTATAAAGAGCGTATTGGTAATCGCCCTGTAGGCACTGAAAGCCCAGAATTATTGAAACAGACGGCTGATTTGCAACATAGTCGCACTATCGTAAATGGTATTTCTCGTATTGGGTGGATGGCTGGTGGTAAGTCTGCTGAATGGGTAGATGAAGATTTCCCTCATGTTTTTACCGATAAAGCCAAAGACTTTATTAAAGACAGTAAAGATGCGCCTTTTATGTTGTTTTTCCCGTT
>NZ_JBPOFP010000038.1:0-41618 GCF_051252315.1 Paraglaciecola sp.
ATCACAACATTGCCTCCAACGTTTTTCCAACTTATAGGTGTATCTTCCAAGCCTAACAACTTAACCTTAGCACCAGCTTTCAAGCTTAAATTTTTAACTATTAACTTGCCTTGCGGGTAATTTGGGGCCATGGCATATAGATTGTTGCCATTTTGGGTAAATAATAATTCTTTAATTGCCATACCAGGATCAGGATTGATGGTCAGCTTAATCACATCATATTTAGCTTTATAATTAGTTGATGTATCTAGCTCGGTTTCATTTCCTTCACTCCATTGGAAGCCATTTTTGTACATTTTACTGCCATAAATCGCTTCACCGTTGTATTTCAACCAGTTACCAACAAAAGCGAGTCTATCCTGCATGATCGCTGGAATACGCCCATCAGCGGTAGGCCCAATGTTGAGTAATAGATTACCACCTCGACTCACCGTATCAGCCAAAGTTAAGACAAGTTGTTGACCTGAAGAATAATGGTCAATATTTTCTGCACGGTTAAAGCCATATGAATAACCTAACCCACGGCTTTCTTCCCAAGGATGATCAGAATCCGGTAATCCAGCACCATATTCAGTTGTATAATAACCACCATGTTTATGGCGAGTTTTTTTACCCCACCGATCATTCACAACTACTGTTTCTTTGACTTTGGTTTCGTTATATAACCAGGTTAACACTTCGCGGCTCTTCCAATCTTCCGCGCTATGCTTCCATTCACCATCCATAAATAGTACTTCTGGCTCATATTCAGTAACTAAATCTTTAAACTGAGGAATATAGTGTTCGTCGACAAAGCGAGGGAAATCAGATTTGTATAACGGGTTATGCCACTCATACATGGAATAATACAATCCCATTTTTAAACCTTTAGATTTAACGGCGGTACTTAACTCCCCCACTAAATCTCGTTTAGGACCAATATCGACACTATTCCATTTTCGACCCCAAGTTTTATTTGCTTGTTCATTGGGCCATAAGGTATAGCCTTCATGATGTTTAGAGGTTAAAACTACATATTTTGCCCCTGAATCATCAATGACTTTAGCCCAGCGGTCAGCATCAAACATTTCTGTTTTAAAAAGAGGAGCAAAGTCAAAATAAGAAAAATCTTTTCCAAAATTTTTATCATGAAAAGCTCTTGCATCTTTACGTACGTCACTTAAATCACCACGGGCACCTTCGTCAGCTTTAAAAACAGTTTCCCAATACCATTCAGCGTACTGACCGGGGCTAGTGTATGACGGCACAGAATAAAGCCCCCAGTGAATAAAAATACCAAACTTAGCATCTGTCCACCATTGTGGTGTTTCTCGAGCGTCAAGTGTTGCCCAATCTTTTGCGACTACTGTTGCCGTTGAGTTTGGTGAGCTACTAAAAGACGTTAATGGCATTCCTATGCAAACAGCAGATAATACAGTAACTGCAGCCTGCTTTTTAAAAGAATGATACCAACTTAACGGTTGAGTTTTTCTGCCAGATTTATATTCAAGGTTCATTTAACTTTCCTATTTTTAAGGCCTTCGATTTGATATTTATCTAAAATGTTTTTATGTGAGATGAGGGGCCTATTCAGAAAAATACGACATAAAAACTAGAGTGTTAACATGATATAAAGTATGAGATAAACCATAGCTAGCAAGCTAGTACGTATTTAACAAAACACTTATCGTTTTATGCTTAATTCTCACTTTCTTTGATCCCCGCTAATTTAGTCACAGCACATTCATAGAAATGATTTGATAGCCTCCAACGATTAAGACGAGATACTATTGAGTCCTTTGTCATCATGTTAAATAAATACCACTGACTTGCTAGTTAATGCATATTTATCTTCTTCCTATCGTTTTAATATTTCGTTCCTTAATTTGAAACCGATGGTTAGGCGTAGTTCGAGTTATATCAATTAACCATGAGTTTATGATAACAACACTTACTTATGTCATATTCATATACGCCTATACCAAGCTCTATTAGAGTTACCAGAAACAAGTTGGAGTCAAAAATGTTTCGTAAAGCAATTACCTTATTTTCTATCATTATGTTGACGTTATTAAACATTGGTTGCGCTGGCAACAACATAAATCGAGCCTCTTCAGAACCACAAAGTTCAAAGCCCCAAAAAGTAGATGCTTTACAGGAATTTCACGATGCTAAATTTGGCATGTTTATTCACTGGGGACTTTATTCGGTTAAAGGTGGCATTTATGAAGGCAACCGTTATTTCGGTATTTCTGAATGGCTAATGCAACGAACCAAAGTATCCAGTGCCGAATACAAAAAAATTGGCGCTGAATTTAATCCCGCCCTCTATGACGCCAAAGAATGGGTGCGTTTTGCTAAAGAAGCCGGTGTTAAATATATCGTTATCACCTCAAAACATCACGATGGATTTGCATTATTTGATTCTAAAGTTAGCGATTTCGATGTGATGGATGCAACACCATTTAAACGCGACCTATTGAAAGAATTGACAGATGAAGCGCACAAAGCCGACATTAAAATTGGTTTCTATTATTCTCAATTTCAAGATTGGACCGAAAAAGATGCAGATGGCAACACTTGGGAATTTAACAAAGAAGGCAGAGATTTCGATAAATACTTAAATGAAAAAGCCATACCCCAAATAAAAGAATTGCTAACCAATTACGGCGACATAGATCTTATTTGGTTTGATACACCAAAAAACATGACGATTGAATCATCCAAAACGCTAAAAGCTATCGTCAAAAAATACCAGCCTAATTGTTTGGTCACTTCACGAATCGGTCACGGCTTAGGTGACTATCAAGGGTATGCTGACGGCCAAATTCCGCCGATTCCGACAGAAGAAAAACCTTGGGAAGCTATATTTACTCATAACGAGAGTTGGGGCTATTCTCACTTCGATCACAACTTTAGATCACCTCGTGAAATGTTGCACCTGTTAGTAGAAGTCGCTGGTAAAGGAGGGAATATGTTGATGAATATAGGCCCAGATGGAAGTGGCCTTATGCCTCAAGCTTCTATAGATGCTTTCACCAAAATCGGCAACTGGATGAAAAAGAATGGCGAGAGTATATACGGTACAACGCGTTCTCCTTTACCGCCCGTTCAATGGGGACACGTGACACATAAACCAGGAAAACTCTATTTACACGTACTAAATACCCCACTCAACAATGAGTTGTTTGTAGCCGGCGTAAAAGTGAACACTTTAAAAGCCAGTTTTTTAGAAACAGGAGATAAACTAACATTTAGCCAAAATGAGCTAGATGTTGTGATTAAATTACCCGCCAAACTGCCTAACGCAGACAATAGTGTCATTGTACTAGAATATCAAGGTAGCTTCCCTGAAGGTCAGCCTGAGCGCTTCCAAACAGTTTCGCATCAATATCAAGAAACCCTATTGTTACCAGAGCAAGCAGAGCTAGCCGGTACGGCCGAAACTAAAATACTACCGCATTTTCATTACTATGGTGTGGCTGAACATACAAATACTATCATTAATCAACATAGCGTAAATGATACCGCTACGTGGAAGATCCGCGTATTAGACCCAGGCACGTATAAAGTTTACGTCAAATATGCTGCTGATGAGTTACAAGTTAATCAAGAGGGCGTTGTTACTGTTTTAGGTACAGATAAAGTCTATCCATTTAAAACCTTAAACACTGGTAGCTATCATAAATTTAAACCTTTGATGTTTTTTAACCAAGCCGTCGCACTGATCAAATTCGATAAACCTGGTATGTACAACATTCAAGTACGCCCGGATCCTAGTCGAGAAATTATTACTGAATTATTGGGAAAAACTAAATCTTCAGAATACGGAAAAAAAGGCCTGATGAAGTTAAAACAACTTACTATTGAAGCGCAGTATTAATATCGATAACGCCTCACTTAAAACTCGTAATATTAATGAAGAAGTGACTAATTGAGTATTTTGTAGGTCGTCCTTTAGGCAACCTACAAGGTTACATACCTCAACTAATCAAATACTTAATTGAAGTAATACTCGTGTGAATTAATCACTATTAAACCTAATAATAAACCATAAAAATAGGAGATAAAATGAAATTCCAAGCTTACTCAGTATGCTTAGTGGCTACAGTTTTGAGTCTTTCAAGCTGTATCGATACATCCACAGATTCGGCAGCTTTAAACTCATCCTCAGCTAAAACAAACTTGTGCCAAATAGGGGGCGATGTTGCTCAATGGCATAGAATGAATGTAACTTGTTCTGGGTTTCACGGCTCTGAAAACGAAGAAGCTACTTTTACCGATATTCGATTTGATATAACTTTTAGTCAAGGTGATACCGTCATAAAAATACCTGGGCACTTTGCTGCCGACGGTAATGCATCTGAATCCAGTGCCATTGAAGGCGATAAATGGCGAGCTTATTTCTCCCCTCCTACCACCGGCGATTGGCAATACAAGGTGTCTTTTAGACAAGGGGCTAATATAGCGGTTAGTGCTAGTGACAATGAAGGTCAAGCCATAAACGTGTTTAACGGTGAGTCAGGTCAATTCAACGTAGCAAAAGTAGCCGTTGAAGGCCAAGATATGCGTGGCCGTGGCCTATTACAGCACAACAAAGGTGAAAAATATTTGCGTTTTGCTGGAGATAATTCAATTTATATCCAAGCAGGCATGGATAGCCCAGAAAATATATTTGGCTATTATGAATTTGATAATACGATTAAACATAACAATGTAAAAACCTGCAAAGGTATTTTGCATAAATTTGAGCCCCATGCCGATGATTGGGCAACTGGCGACCCTACTTGGCAAAATGGCAAAGGTAAAAACCTTATTGGTTTAATTAATTACATTGCCGAAAATGGTGTAAATTCCGCTTATATTATGGCCAATACCGTCAACGGTGACGGTTGTGATGCCCACCCATGGTCAATCTATGATGGCAATAGAAAAGCCTTTGATGTAAGTAAATTAGATCAATGGGAAATAGCTCTTAGCCATATGACTCAGCAAGGCTTACTAATTCATATGATGACCCAAGAAACGGAAAACGATCAATTGCTTAATGATGGTGATTTAGGATTTGAGAGAAAGCTCTATTATCGCGAATTAATTTCGCGATTTGGGCACCACCCTGCCTTACAATGGAATATTGGTGAAGAAAATACCAATACCGTAGAGCAAAGAAAGGCTTTTTCTGACTATATTCGGATAATGGATCCATACAACCACGCCATATTCATGCATACCTATCCATCAAAGAAACACTACGCTGACTACTATCAATTACTTGGTCACCCTACTTTTGATGGACCAACTTTTCAAATGGCAGACATTCCACCAAATGCAAGCAATACTAAAGGTACTTATGGTAAAACCCTTGATTGGTTGCGACGCTCTAAAGATGCAGGCAATCAATGGATTGTCACCATGACAGAAGCCGCCGGTAAAGATGCGCCAAAACCTAATGTACCTATAAGTTCTTTACAACGCATTTATTGGATGTGGGCTAACGTCATGGCTGGTGGTGGCGGTTTTGAATGGTACTTAAAAAATGATGGTGGAGGCCATACACACGCATATGATCTAGCTGTTGAGGATTTAAGAGAATTCGACACACACTGGCAACAATCAGGTCATTTAGCCCATTTCTTTAGAGATATTGTACAAAATGAGTTAAAAATCAACTTAAGCAGCCTATCTCCCAATAATGATCTAACGTTAATCAATTCTGATTGGGTCCTCGCTGATCCAGGTGAGGCTTATATTATCTATTTACGTGAAGGTGGAAGTACAGATGTTATGTTACTCAATTCAAATACTTTCAAAGTGCTTTGGTATAACCCACGTACGGGCAAGAAAACTGAGGGACGTACACTGCAAGGTGACAACAAAGTACAAAACATAGGAATGCCACCAACAGAAACCGATCAAGATTGGGCTGCTATTGTTGTAGCATCATAAGATAAAGACTTTCCCCCACCAATCGTTATATAAACTTGCCGCATGCTAAAGAAGCTCCATTTCGCTTATTAGCCATGCGGTAATTCAAACAAAAATTTAAAGGAATAATAATGCAATTTACTTCAATTAAGACGTTATTTAATTCTGCAGGTGAGCTACATATTCTCCGCTAACGCCAATATGTTTGCTGCTCAAAAAGCCTTGAATGATAAAGATTACGAAACTGTACAAGTTGAATTATTAATGTCTGCTAATACTACTAATGCTCAGTCGCAACATTTGATGTTTACTATGTTTACACAGGTGAAGAAGATAAGATTGTTGAGTGTTAAATTAGTATTAAGTCATGGAACTGCGATAATTAATGGAATTACTATATATACTCATTCAAATACTGTTGACGGCTTAACACAAGAAGATACCTTAGTTAAAAAACTATCAATTATTCTACCGGCAACATAATTTCGATCCCACCATATTCAGCAGTTAAGCTTGATATAAATATTGTTGCCGGTAGCAACGCAGGCGACACTGAGCCGAAAAAGCGCTCCGTTATATTGAGCTGGTTTAGTAAACTCTTTTCATGAATAACAGCGACTAAATAAATTTAAGGTAACAGCCTAATAACTAAAAATTATTCATTAGTTATTAGGCTGCATTATATTTTGAATCTATAGGAGTATATGTTTGTTATCTTTCCGCCCCCACCTGTTATGCTTTTTATATTTTTTGTGACTTAAACGTAATAATGCAATTAAGCGGTAAGCGTAGCTATAGTCAAAGTCTAGCTGAAAATTCCACGGCATTAAATCTGTTAAATCATCATCACTTTGACGATTGAGCAATGCTTTAAATAAATGCAGGAAGTAATAGTAGGGATGATTATCGTTGGCGCGACATGTCATCACGATACTATAAAGTGTCGCACTGGCCTAAGCACCATTGACTGATTATGTAGACATCTACATAATAAACTCAACTCGTGATAAGAATTAATTCAATTAAACTAAGTGCCTGTTCCACGATCCGATCTTTCGACCAAGAAAAAACAGAAAGATAATAAGGAACAGACATGAATAAACTAGTTGAAATATTCTGTGATGTCGATAATTTTTACCGCGTATTTATTCCACAGAGAGAAAAACAGTTAATTACTGATGGCCATATCAAGTGAAAACGCCAAAGTAGTATGACTATGAGCGAAATAATGACTGTCCTCATCGCTTTTCATATATCAAATCATCGCGACTTTAAAAATTATTATAAAGGCTATATTGCTAAATTTTATCATTCCAAATAAAACGATAAGCCCCCTCATTTAAGGCTGGAGAGCCTGATGCCTGAAATCGAACTCCCCGAATTACTTGCTATTAGATGACTCAATTTTATAAGGCACTTGGTGCGTCGTTCATCTCCTAACTCTGCATGTCCAAATTAATTATTTGTCCATTATTCCGTGTCTTTTATGAGCATGTCACATAAACTCGATTGTTATTTTCTTATAAATGTTCTGATCAACCGCACAGCATAAAGTTCAATCCGACCCTAATTTATTTGAATATAAGAGTTAGATTCTGACACGGGGGGCTAATAAGAAACTACTATTTTGTATATACTCACGGAATGTACGGCTCAAGATTTAACAGAACTTTTTTATCTTACAGACACCCTGACTCATCAGCACTAAAAACAAGCTCCTTTGCCTGCGATGTACTATATAATTCAGTATTAAAAAATGTAATCTTATCAACATTATAATTTTTTGAACGACCTGACATGGTTAACGTATATTGTTCACCGGCTTTAAAGTCATATATTGGTTGACGTTTATTTAAATGACCACCTAAATCTAGCGTATAAGCCCACCCCCATTTATCAGCGTCACCGCCAAATAATTTCACATCCCGTTTCAAATCTTCTAGTTGAGCGTCATCACGATGATTATCTCCAGCCAAAGGACTGGCACTATAGTTACCATCAACTCGCACGTAACCGTCATTACTTTTATCAGAACTCTCACCATTTAGGCGCTTTCTCGCTTTCAGCATCAACCGATAAAAACCACTTTGCTCCACTTTAAAAATATAACTTAATGGTGATTTTGCGGGGCCACTGCCAGGCTTGTTTCCGGTAAATTCAAGGTGACCTGTACCCGTAAAGCCCGCTACATCTTGCTTTATAATCCATAAATCTAACGGTGAATGAGTATTTTCAGCTTCCATAATCACTAAACCATCATCACCTGAGTAACCTTCGCCACATAGTGCTGACGTTGTACCGTTTGCAACAATAAACTTTAATTTTGATTGCAATTGTTTACGATTGACATAAACACTAATATTTATGTGTTCATGATTAATATTTGCCTCATCAAAACTCAGTTCATATAACTCATTACTAGCAGACAGTGAGCTCAAACTTAGCTCACGTAAATCGGTAATCCCATAACCATAATTAGGAATATCACTATTCAGTGATATTTGACCATTATTTCGGTTTACTTCATAACTTACATTTTCTTCTAATAAATCACGAACAATTGAAGTTGAGTCATCACGCTTCTGGCTATACTGGATTTTTATAGTGTATTGACCATTCAGAAAAGTAGTATTTGTCAAGGGTGAAACCTTTATTTCTGAAACAAGAATATTTTGATTTTTAATTCCATGCTGCTTGACAACAATAGGAATTCCTTTGGTTTGTGAAGACAATAAGTAAAAAAAGCTCGAATAATTTACTCTGTACTCTTGTATTTGTATAGCCTCCTGAACTCTTTTGTTATAGCCACTTTGGAACTCTACATTTAGATAGATACGATTTGTTTTATCATTTAAATAACAAGCGTGGTTGCTATCAATATTAATAATTGTGCTAAGTTCAGGCGCAACAATCAAACAATCATCACTAATATTATTCAGATGAACCGCCATGCTTGCATAACCAATAACATCCATTAAAGATACCTGCATTCCAGTAGGAACATAACTTGCTGCATATTCTGGTAATTCAAAAAGCTCCATAACAAATTGCTCTCTTATTGGCTCAGACACCAAAGATACAGAACTATCGCCTATGTATTCACTACCCTCTCTACTACTACTTCCACCACCACAGGCAGTAAGCGTTAAAAACACAATAGTGGCCAAAATAGATGTTTGATTCATATTGATTTTCATTTTTTATTAGTCTCTAGTTAGTGAGGTAAAAATTCCATTATCGGTAAATTTCGAGATTCGTCCATATAACTCCGAGTCCCATGTGGAAGCAAATGCTATTGGTGTCCCAAAGTAAGTTGCTTTAACTTCAGGGTTTCGTCCAGCTCGAACTCCAGTTATACCGTGCCCCATATTTAACGTTGGAATACCTAAACGTTGATTACCTTTAGTACCGAAGTTTGTTGAATCATAATCTCCAAATTCTTCTCCTTTATCCGCCATTCCACTTAATTGAAGTACTTTCTCTTCCAAGGTCATTCTAGAAATCAGATCGTCAACACGACTTTCTATCTCTGCTTCAGGATCTTTATATATAGGTTTTTTATATTCTAAAGCACAACCACTCATTATTAATGAGTGAATGTTAGGGCGGTAAAGGTTTGGTAAATAGGTTGGTGATTAATTCTTTTCATAATGATTTATCCGAATATTCTCTCAAACTGGAAACTTAAACGACCAACTGACGTAGTAATACATAAACCAGATGATACTTTTCCGCCGAAGATATCACCCCCATTAAAATACCTTTTAACCGATACATTTTTACCATTAGTCTGATGTAAGAAAATGAATGATTTTACGTAAACGATGACTAGATGTGGCACGTGCGAACTTAGCTTAGTTGAAAAGTTATTTTTACCCGATTTAGCGAATTGCGAATATTAATAGTTTTAGGAAATAGATTCATTTAAGATGAATTTTATAGTGATTTTCAACTGGAAACATTTGCGCTTAAATGAACATTTCACACAGATTTTATACAACTGTTCTGCGCAACTTAATCAGGACACTTTTTAAGGAATTTTGCTCATACTCTATTGGCGACAGATCACCATTAGCAGTATGAAGCCGTTCTAAGTTGTAACAACGCATATACGCCATCACATCATTTCTCATATGCTCACGAGTTGGCTGAGGGACTTTCAACAACCAATCATGTTTTAAGCTGCCGAAGAAGCGCTCGATAACCGCATTATCCCAACAAGCGCCAACATCCCCCATACTGGCTCTAAGGCCATAACCCCATAGTAATCGCCGATATTGTTTACTGGTGTATTGTGAACCTCTATCTGAGTGAAATACCAAGCCCTTAGCTGGCTGTCGCAGGTTATAAGCTTTCATCATAGCTTTGCTCACTAAATCCGTCGTCATGCGTTTATCAATATGCCAACCAACGATGCGACGAGAATATAAATCCATCACAATAGCTAGATACATCCAACCTTCGCCTGTTCTCAAGTAGGTTACATCACCCGCCCAAACTTGATTTGGAGCAAGGGGGTTAAAATTTTGATTCAACAGGTTGTCAGCAACCGCATCACTGTGTTTTCGCTTAGTCGTTACCTTATAAGCGACACGTTGCGTCACAACCAAGCCAAGCTTAGTCATTAATTTTTGAACACCATACTCACTGACTTTAAAGCCCTCCTTACATAACCGTTTACGTAACTCTCGATAACCTAAGCTGTTTCTGCTTTGCTCGAAGATAGTCTTGGCTCTTCGATATAAGTTCAGTTGTTCTGGCGTTATCAGCTTTGCCGGGCGTTTGAGCCAAGCATAATAGGCTGAGCGGCTGACCTTCATCATTTGGCATAGCTTAACCACTGGAAATGCCGATGAAAGTTGCTTGATAGTCTTAAAGGTTACTTGGTTTTCTTTAACAGGAGGGCGCTGGCCTTTTTTAGGATCTCTTTTTCCATCCTTAGCTCTTTATTTTCCTTGCGAAGCCTTAACAGCTCAGCTCGCTCATCAGCATTCAAACTGACTCCCGATTGTTCTGCTTCATACTTGGTTTTCCAGTTATAAAGTAACTTATCTGTGATACCTAAAGACGCTGCCGCCTTGGGTACGCTATAACTTTGGTCGGTCACTAATGCTACGGCTTCTTGTTTAAATTCTGCCGTATAACTTCTGTTTGTTCGTATTGTCATTTAACACCTCAATAATTGGATTTTATCCTTTATTAAAGTGTCCTGTTTGATTAAAGCAGATCACCAAAAGGTGGCCAATAGTTTTCACACAGTCTGGGTCGTAAGCAAAATTTACAAACAAGATTATGCTTTCTTATTTTTTGCTTATGGTCAACCTTCGCCTGTATGTAAACTTGTTATTTAGGCTCAATTATATTCCTGTCCCACATCAGCAATTTAGAACACATTATTTATCTTTAACCGTATAGCGTGAAGTTAGCTTTAGCTAATCAATTAATCTCCTTCCTCCACATAAACCATTACCTCTTCTACCCTACAGTTGAAGAATTGGCAGAGTGAATCAATGGAATTTGTAGTCGTAGAATGACGCATTGCAGGGTTCTGCATCTTAGACAATGATGTGCGGTTCACTCCTGTTTTTTCAGCCACTTCATTGAGTGTTATCTTTCTTTTTTCCTGGAACTCTTTTTCTGCAAGGAGCTCTTTTAACCGAAACCTAATCATAAAAAACCTTATAAACCCGCAAATGTTCTTTGACAGAACAATAAAGTGGTGATACATTGTTCTCTGAAAGAACATTACAACCAACTAAAGAACATAGGTGGCAATTATGAACAACACTCTTCTCTCAGCTAAAGAATTAGCAATTCGAATACACTTTAGTGCAGGTTACATCAACAAAACACTGAAAGATAGTGTCTTGCTAGAAGGACTGCATTACATCCGACCTTTTGGGGGAAGAAAGATACTTTATATCTGGGAAGCGGTTGAACATGAAATATTTAGTCACACAGTAAGACCTACTCAAATTATTCCCATGGCTGCAGGGAGGATTTGTAATGGCTAGTATCGGAATCCGTAATGGTAAGTTGGTGTTAGATTTTCGTTATCAGGGAGTTAGATGTCGAGAACAAACCGCTTTGCATGACACAAAAACCAACAGAGCTAAGCTAGAAATACTTATCAAGGAGATAAATGCAGCCATACGCTTAAACAAGTTCGTTTACTCAGAGTATTTCCCTGGTAGTCAAAGATGCGGACTGTTCACAGAGATAGATAATAAAGTACTCAAGGTAACCACTCCTAAAATTACTGGCGAACTAGTCTCAAATATCCCTACATTTTCTACTTTCTGCATAGAGTGGTTACTTGAAAATGACGTGAGTTGGAAACCAAGTTACAGAAAAAATCTGGACATTATATTAAATGGATATTTGTTACCAACATTTGATAAATACCGGATGGATGAGATTAGTCGTCCCATGTTATTAAAATTCCGCAGTAATCTGGCCAAAAACAAGGGCATGCGTAACAAAAAGATTACTAATGATTGGATAAATCACATTATGACTCCTCTCAGGCAGATCCTACTAGAGGCAGCCAATCGATTTAATTTTACGAACCCATTTGTGGACATTAACCCACTTAAAATCGATAAACCGATGATAAATCCACTTAAATTAGAAGAAGTAAAAATCTTCCTAGCTGGTGTTCGACCGGATTTTAGAAATTATTATACAGTAAGATTTTTCACCGGTATGCGAACCGCCGAAATTGACGGATTGAAGTGGAAATATGTTGATTTGCAGCTTAAACAAATCCTAATTCAGGAAACGTTAGTCGATGGCCAAACAGAAACGCCTAAAACTCAGTCATCCTATCGTGCGATTCAATTATCTGCCCCTGTTTTAAAGGCATTAGCACAACAGCAAAACATCACAGGTGAAAAAATGTATGTGTTCTGTAATAAGGCCGGCAATCCGTTAGCTCACCGCAATGTAACCAAGCGTGTTTGGAAACCGACTCTTCGATTACTCGGATTATCCCCAAGACGTCCCTACGAAAGTCGTCATACCGCGGCGACCCTTTGGCTAGCATCTGGAGAAAATCCAGAATGGATAGCGACTCAACTAGGGCACTCATCAACAAAGATGTTGTTTGAACGTTACAGCCGCTTTGTACCGAACCTAACTCGGCAAGATGGCAGTGCATTTGAATCTCTGATTAGTCAATTTTAAGTCAAATCTACATGAAATTATTTAATCGCTAAGAAAATGAAATTTAAGATATTAACCTAAACCAACACCGATCCAACAGGAGTCTACATGAAAACTTTACAAATTGATTCACTTCAGCCTCTTCTAGCCGACGTATCTAACTTTAATCGATTTATGGGGCGCTATTTTTTAAGTTCTGTAATCTCCCGAACTGACAGTTCATCACGCCCAGTTAGGGTATTGACCTTCTCTGATGCTTCCGGTGATTTTAAAGTTTATTGTAACAATCCTTCATTAATGGAGACACACTTACTGCCGTATAGCATGGTTCATATTGAAGCATCATTACAGCAACGCCAAGGAAATGCCTACTACCATTGTAAAAACCTGCTTCCTTGTGTAGATGAAAAAAGTATTGGCAATGATTTATCAGCACTCCCCCGCTCCCTTTGTCCTTTTCCAGAAGCTGTCGATGCGTTAATTGTATTCACCAGCCGCCTCCATCATCCAGCAATGCGTCAATTTCTAAGACAAGTACTGTTGCAACCAAACATCGGGTTACGTTATCTTCAATGCCCAGCAAGCCTAAGGTACCACCATAATTATCCAGGCGGACTGATCCAACACTCAGTTGAGGTGGCTTGGGATATCGCTGGAATACGTGAACTTTCGCCATTCGAACAAGACATAGCCGTAGTAGCAGCACTTTTACATGATATAGGAAAAACACTAACTTTGACGCCAGATGGTACAAGAACCGCTATTGGCAGTTTGGTAGATCATGATCAATTAACGTTAGAAATCTGCGCAGAACCACTAAAGTTATTAGAGAGTATAGCCCCCGCCATGGCTCATCAATTAAGACATGCATGGACATGTTACTCCCCTAAAGCACGATACGGGTTTACACCTAAAACACGCGTTGCAAAACATCTACAACGTGTCGATGGGATGAGTGCAAATAATAGTAAAAACACATGGTCAGTACCAAACTTCGCATCTGTACATGATGTGCTCCGCAAACAGGCAAGGGTTAAAGATAATTCCCTTGTCTACAGCAAGAGTTATAGTAAAGGAGCAAAACATGCTTGAGATAAACTGTAACTTTACAGCACTAGCGGGTGATATATTACTTAAGAAACTGGATGACGAATTCCAGTATCAAATGAGCTTGACAGATGGTCAGTGGGTGTTTTGGCAAGACCCCTACTTCTACGGCCATAATTTGGAGCCTGCAACTAATGTTGTAGCGCAAGCTATCCTGCAATATTTTGCAGGGTGCGCTTGCCCATTTAGTATGCTCAGATTGGCACGTTCTCTCTCACCACGCAACGCTCACCATGGACCAATTACCTCAGACGAAATGACAGTAAGCTATCTACTGCAAGGGTTAGAAATAATCGAAAATAATCTACATGACCCATATGTGAAAACGGGATTCACACTCTATATTTCACAACTTGAATTCAGACTGGCATGTGAACTATTCACAGTATATAAAAAAGAGTTTAAGTCTAAGTTGATTTGCCCTAGCGTTACAAGTTTGGTTGAACATGCAATTGGAGGTACTACAACTGACGTACTTCAGTAATTCAGAATGCAATCATTGTAGGCCAGCATTAATGACTAGTATGGTGTGCCATATGCTTATCAATAAAATCTACAGCTGTTCGATAAATCAGAAGTAAATGCATAAACTGGCTAAAACATTTGGCCTTCATCCACTTTTCTGTCTTTGGGTATACCATTCCTACACGAATCGAAAGTTGCCCTGAAACGGCTTCTTTATTGTAATACTGCTTTCTGGCAGTTACGACTTTCTTAATCGTTAATTCCGCAGCCCCATAATTCGATTCGAACAGCAAGTCACGCCACTGTGTTACTACCGACTGAGACTCTTCCAGTACGTGCAGTTCAAAACGAATGTTAAAAGGGGCTATTTGTAGCTGACAACAAAGGGCAAGAAAATTCCTAACAGTCTCTCTATCACAAGTGAAAAATGTATTGTTTACACTGCTTGAAATAGTCCCAACAAGTTTTAAAGCTCGCCTCCATTGCTCGTCATTGAAAATTTGTTTGTCAATAACAAAATCCCCCTGTTCGCACAACTGTAAAAACATTTCCCTTGACTTGGAGTCCCTTTTTTTACCACGTTTATGAGAGCTATTCTGAGGGAATTCTATTAACGCACCTATTACTTTTGATTTTCTAAAGTAACTTTTTGAAAGTTTCCTTGCCGAAAAATTTATTTCTTCAACCCACAACTTGTCTTGACGATACTCATCAGCAACCGATTGGATGTCACACGATTCTAGACTTTTAATCATATCAGCCATATTTGCCAATTTGGGCCTACGTAATGTTGATACCTTAGCTTTAAGGTTAATTTCGTACTTATCCGGTTGATATCCTAGCTTAGCTACCTCGCTAAGAGTCGGGCTCATATTAATTTCTTGGCTTCTGGTACGAAAATCTACAGCCTCGATTAAACTCTCATTGCCAAGCCTTTGATATTTGGCATAACGAACTACTCCTGATAATCGATTTTGACTCATCATTTCTTTATCTCGATTTAACAAGTAATAAAATAGATCTCGCAAATGAATATAGTGCCCCAGGGTAATACCCACTGTTGAATGCCCCATTAAAGTTGACAGTGCATACATCGTTTTACGGGAATTTGGCTTTAGCGCAAGACGTGCTTTTAAATCTTCTACAGACGATTCGGAAAAATATTCTGAATCAAAGCATGAAAAACACTTCCCTGCGTCAAAATTAATCTTTGATGCTACTAATAAGCGGTAAAACTGCCAGTTTGAAAAAGAATGCCGTAAATGATGATAGCGAAAACCACTATCTTTGAGGTAATCACGGAGTACTTCTGTAGCTAAACTAAACAAGTGATGAGTGTGATTTGGCTCATTAAAAAACAATACGCTTTTTGATTTTACTGAGGAATTGAGTACCTCAAGTTTTTCAACCAACATGTTCAACCAGTTTCTAGGTAAAAGCACCGATAACGGTAATAATCTATTTGCGGCAGGAGACTTTAATCGTCGGTATTTATTTGAACGAATTCGCAAGTTAACTTCCAATACATCATTTTGCGAATCTTTTATGACTTCAAAATCTGTCGGCAATAGCCAACACGTCTCATTTCGACGCAGCCCTCCATAAAATCCAAGGCAAATGATTAAAATTAGGTCTCGCCTATCTGGGAAGTCTAATTGAGTGGCTACATGTGTTAGAACAGACTCTATTTGTGGAACACTGATTAAGTTGGCATCCACATTGGATGAACCAGATTGAATATCCAAATCATCTAGCGAGAAATTTTCCACCAAATCAAGTTGGCAAAGAAAGTAAGCAAAATAGTAAACAAAACTTTTACGGGTTGGAGACGCGATATTTATTGCCACCTTATTTAACTTATCAGCCAACTCTTCTCCATCCATTCTAATTAGATTACTATCGGCAAATTCGGTCAATAACGGTAATGCAATAGTGCCTACATAATCAGCAATGGTAGAGAATCGTATTGTATTTTTTAACAAGCCGCCTGTTGCCATCATTTGCCTAATCCATAACATTAGTAAACTCACATAAAAATTTGACTGATAATCTGGCTGGTTCCTGTAATTATTAATTGTTTTATTTACGGCCTTTTTCTCACCATCACCTAGACGTAATATCTTCAGAATTGGATACAACAAGTTCAATGAATATTTAACATTGTGATATTGACAATTATTCAAATCACCTATTTGTATGGCTCGCTCTAGCCATTGTTTCTGGCTAAATCTGTTACGCTTTAATTGCTCTTCTTCTGGCACCACTTTGTCAGTTAGCAATCGATAAAGTATCTTTTCTTCCAACACTTGGCTTGGCATAACTCCGTTATAAAATGCAGACTCAAATGGACTCATATTCAGGCTAGTATAAGTTTTACGTAGTAATCTAAGTTGCAGTATACTTAAGGTCTCCATTCCCAGTTTAGAAGATAAAAACTCATTGCAGGCTTTATGTAAGCTTTTTAAACTAGGTCTTTTAGGGACATAATTCTTTTTTGATTCACAGGAACTGTTTAGAGCTTGTCTTGCTACCTCTACAGTATTTCGATAATCCATGTAAAATAACGCAGTCATATCTCCAAGAATGTAACGGTTTTCCGAGTATTTTTTTGTATCTTTAATCAAATGTAGGTACGTAATTCCGCTACTATATTTAATACATCCATTATTCAGCAAGTAAGGTAATTCGTTAAACTGTTTTACCGGCCCTGATAAATACAAACTCAACACCAAACGTCCAAGTTGTTGTATGCCATTAAGGTTACTTGAAGGTCGCTGTATTTCATCAGTCAAACACTGGTAAACCCGTTGAGAAATATTGACATAAAGTAGCTCATGTGGACCCACAAAAGGCTTATCCCGCTGCAAGGTTATTAACGCTGGGATCTCAGGAGAATCTAAGCCATGGTTATTTCTTGCATACCTTAAGATAATTTCCAGTACATCATGGTACAACTGATATAGCTCTGCACCATGTTTAAACAAACTATTTACTGCTCTTTTTAGCAATGGTGCTTCAAAGTATTTTAAAGAACGATTCCCTCCTAACTGTCGTTTGGCTACAACTAAACTGGATACGACTTTAAGATAAGCATCCGTAAACTTCTCTCGTTGAGAAAAATGTCCATTACCTGCAGCATAACAAGGATGTTTTTCTCCTTGTTGTTGTAATTCCTTTATAAAAGAGCTGACGTACATGGTGTCCAACCAATATCAGATAGGTGTTTTTCAATAAGAATATTTAGCTCATTACTAGCCTCCTTGGGATTTAAGCAGGAATAATTACCCAATGGTGACTGACCACTTTGCCAATGTCCCATTTGCCAGTTA
Source organism: Paraglaciecola sp. (assembly GCF_051252315.1). Lineage (GTDB taxonomy): Bacteria > Pseudomonadota > Gammaproteobacteria > Enterobacterales > Alteromonadaceae > Paraglaciecola. The sequence continues at coordinate 17,970 of NZ_JBPOFP010000038.1, forward strand.
ATTAGCTCTGGAGACACTCCCTCAGATAGCAACATAGATTTAAGCCAATGCCGCCCAACATTAGCCGGAATTTTTAGCTTTGCCGGTAAGTTCCCCACCATCAAACTGGGGCTAATTGGCTTCACATTTAGATTGTCATCTAACCAGAATAACGGTCCTAACCTTCGCTTATCATTGCGAACCATTCTAAACCAATTGGCCGAATCCAACGGGGATAGAGACAGTAGTTTTTGTTCATATCTGACAATCTCGTCAACGGAATGGCACAGGCCCGGTACCAATGTCCTCAACAGCTCAGATAAGCGAAGCAAATGTTGTCTATAATATTCAAGTTGTTTATTTAATACGAAAGGGCAGGCGACGACACGGGTATGAGTATAATCACTGTCATCTTTGTCGCTGATCGTCAACAAACCAAGATCAGAAAAATGTAATGCCAGTGTCGGCAATGGATTGATAACGGCGCGATACCCTACAGAAAAAGCCAGCAACCATGTTGTGTAAAATGCAAAATGGTTATGATAGGCTATTACCTCTGATAAAGGTTTTGTCACCGAAAGTTTGTGCCTTGATAGTTGCTCCACCAGGTGTTTAGTAAGGCCTTGGTGCACTTGGTCAGTAATACAATATTTTGATCCAACTGCTGCAGAAGACTCCACCAGATCAGGCACAGCCCCATCGAAGAAAAAGTGTTTCAGCGTAGGTTGTCCAGTATAAAGACTAATATCATGCCAAAACCCATCTAATTGGCGTAATCGAGTCTGGTTACTGATGCAGACGTAACTGCGACTAACGCGGCAACTGTAATAATGATTATTATAACTAAAGTCAAAAATCACTGGATCAATTTGATCTTTTGATTCTACATAACGCATTGTAAATGACTGAATTTGAGTCAATGACAAGGACTGTTGGAAATGCCTTTCTGAGTGACGCTTCAGCTTACCTTTTAGGTTTTTAATTAATTCTGACGACGACATCTGAAACAATTTAGTCTTTTTATTAACCTCATTACGTTTCAACAAAAGGTTAACTAGAAAGCTAGGACATGGAGTTTTAGCCCATTCCTGTACCTCATTCAGATTGTCTTTTGTGTCTCGACGGATCTGGGTGTTATTTTCAATTTTAAAATACCAGTATCCTTGGCGTTTTTTCCTATTTAGATAAATTCCTTGTTCAAGCTTTTTGTCATTGAAAAACACCGATAAATCAGCCAAATCATTCAGTGACTTACCTAAAGTGAAGCTGCAAAACAATGAGATCACATAGTCAACATCTTTAGATCTTTTGGCCAACTTTATAATTAAGACAACCAATGAGTTGAGTGACGTAGGTGACATCAAACTGAGGTTCGTCATGGATGTATTTTGCGATTTTCGAACCCGTGCGCTTATGTCAACTTGGCGTGCCCTCTTTAGGGTCTTATCTCTAACCGCATTCACTGCATACAAATTGGTGGTTTTACGTTCAAAATCACTATTTGAATTAAAGATTACGTGCTGTTGAGCGATAAAAAAATCTTCTCCATTAATCCCTTCCACATCAATATTTGGTGCTTTAAAGGGCTGTATGCTGTGAAGGTCAGAAAGTTCACCAGGTAATGGTTCTTGCCGTATTTTTCGTCCGTAGCGCCTCCCTGAACGTGGATCGCGTCGAACGGGAGTGGCTCGTGGTATTGGGGTTTTCCAATCGCCATTAAAAAAGTGCAACAAGGTCATCACATACTGACGATTAGAATCACCTGGCATCAATAATTTAGCCATAGACTCAAGAGCAACTGTCAGATCACAATCTTCCATGGTCATGTTACCAATTGGCAACGTATCAACGTTAAAATCTCGATTATCGCGTATGCACAATAACCTAAATGCTCGGCAAACTTCTTCCTCTCGGCTCTTGGTTACCGGTTGAAAAGCTGGATCCTTTAATAAATTTTGAGTCGCAATAAATTGCTCAACAAAACGCAACAAAAACCACCGACTAGTATTCCCATCTTGAAGAGAACGGTAACTAAACAATAGACTGTATAGGGCTCGTTTAGACAACCAGCCTTTACCAACTTGAATTCGTGTGTAGGTCCTCTCATCACATTTAGCAAGGTCAACGCTGAACTTCAAGGCATCGAGCATGGCAGGCGTAACATTAAGAGCCTTAGAAAGGCGTTCAATAAGACCAGAAAAGCCAGAAAAATCTCGAAGCAGATCATTAACCAAATACAATCCGGCCAAATCCGAGGGGGCGTTTATGCACGTTAAAAAGTTTGACCAAGATTGCTCCGCTTTTTCTTTACTTATCCGGTTTTCCTGTGCGGTAACCTTGACTAAGGCTTTATAAATTTTGCTATCTGAATACATCATCCCTCCCCCTTCTTCACAAAAAATGTTTTATTCGAAATACCCAACCAACGGCACAACTCAGCTTTAGTTTTCAGGTGTGGATACAACGTCAACCACTTCTCATTACGAAACAAACTGTCATCAGTTGCTTCAAACCAGTTAGTCAGGAAAGTGGCGACCATAGAAGAGCTATTAATAAAGTATTGGTCGAGTAAACAGCGGGTTAATTCATTTAGAAAAAACAACTCGCGAAACTGATTAGGCGGAGCCTTATTAAGTACATATGCAGCTACAGGCTTTCGATGTTGACAGTATACGGAATAGGTGAAATAACCAGATAGAACACGATATATTTCACGACCGTCCAAATATACCAGTAACGGGCTTTGCAATGAATGCAAAGCGAAAGGTTTAATATAAGAAGGCTCCAAATTACGGCCTTGTAACGCAGCGACAGGGTTAACCCGCTCAACTAAATTACGAACCTTTCTGTCCCATTCAATTCTTGTTTCATCTAGAACCTGGAACTGCCCATTTTCGTAAATGTTATCTAAATACCGTTTAAACTTATCCATACCAAATACTCCCTGTATAAGATCATTTCATGGGGGAGATACTAGCAGCATTTTTTTAAAAGTTAGTTTTAGGTAATAAATATTTGCTAATTCGCCTACGTTGCGCATAAACAAACTAATGTCATACAGGCGTTTTCTTTAAACAGTAATGTTTATCTTTTAAAGAAATTAGCTCGCTCTGACTGAGCGCTTCATCTCGCATAAATCGTTGTATAACAAAGTGCGTTTATACAAGGTATGCTTTGCACGCAATATGAAATTGCAGAATTATGACTAAGATATATCAGGGTCAGTTTCAAATTAGACTTTTCCTACAACTTTGTTCCTATTCTCTGGTGGTCTTTCGCCACCCTATAGGTCTACCTCTTTGTGCTTGCCTGAGTCGCTTTCCTGTTATAGCTTCAATATCTGCTACAAAATGCTCGTTACCAAGTGCTAAACCTTTATTGCTTGCCTAATATCATCTAATAGCTTGCCTTCAACATGATATTGAAACAGTGCTCGATAAGATAACATTCTGTGTTTTTCATCCTTACCAAAAGACAAAAGAAAGCATAAGGAGTCAACAAGTCGGTCTTTTTGCCTAACCCATTACATTGATAACTCGACCAAGTGTAATCAGCTGGATCGTCCACCATGCCTGCTCTGACTGGATTTAGTTCTATATAACGGTACAACTTAAGGAGATAGTTTTCTTGTTTCACTAAACATGACTTATAGCGCCCTTCCCATAAGGTTCCACTTCGGTGATATTGTCTATTAATGGTAGTGGTCATTTTGGAACTATTTTCCGTGTGACCATTTTGTGGCCATAAATTAAGATAGGTTGTATAATAATACCCAAGACACTCAATCAGACAACCTGACCTGCACCTATAACCTATTGATTATCATATTTTAATGTGTTTTAGCTGGGTAATTGCTGTGTTTGAGCATACTTACCATACCACCTTGACATGGTGGGGGTCGGTGGTTCGAGTCCACTCGGTTGTACCAACTCTTTCCCAGTAAACTTCCCATAAAATCACACTAATCGACAATTAGGTTTTTAATTTAGTTTCACTGTATTTACGCAAAAAAAAGCCCAACAAATATTGGGCTCCTGTCTAACTTGAGTACTTAAGATTAATCTAACTCAGTGATCATCACATTTCTAAAACGAACAACGTTATCTGTTTTACCTGTTTTACGTAACTTGGCACTGCCGTGGTGTTGTAGGCCAATAAAACCTTCTTTTAGTTTATTGTCCAACACATGAGTAGTTAATACCCCGTTCAAATAAATCTTAATTTCATTGTTGATACATTCAATACGGTACTTATTCCACTGAAGGTGTTTATAGGCGTTGGCCATTTCAGGCGTCCAACTATCAAAAAAGTTCTTTTTAAAGTCCTGGTCCAAATTTGAACGTTTGGCGTGCACTGGATGTAACCATTGACGACCTCCTTGATGATAAAGTCCCCCACTCCACTTACGATCACTTGGATCCACTTCAGCTTGATACCCCGCAGCGACAATACCTTTTTTACTTTCGATCGCACTGCCTCTAAACATAAAACCTGAGTTACTGTATTCCTTTACGTCAGGCATAATAATCTCGCCTGTTAAAATAAAGTTCTTATATCGCTTTTTAGTGGTAAAGAACCAGTTACCGGTAGAGTTTAATACTAACTCGTCACCTACCATTTTGGCCGTACCAAATTTATAAATGTTAGAAAATTGACTTAAGTCTTTATCCAACAAAGCGTAAGGTTTGGGTTTTCCATTTTGTGCGCAACTCAGCAATAAAATGGCTGCAACTAGTATACTAAGAACAGATTTCATATTAGGTCCGTAAAATTTGATTTTTATTAGAATACATAGAGTACCTATTTTTCACGGAAAAAAGAAGTCATGCCAGTTACAGCTTTGGTTAACCAGATTTAGAAAATGCTTCGCTGCGGTATTTTTTAGGTGTTATCGAAAACTGTTTTCTGAATTGAGCAATAAAGTGTGATGGGCTGGAGAAGTGCAGTTCATAACTAATCTCAGTAATGGACTTTTCTGTTTGACTGATCATTCTTGCGGCGCTGTACAACTTGTGTTTCAAGTTATATTCAGAATAATTACAACGAAATACACTCTTAAATAACCGCGAGAAATAAGCCGGTGACAGATAACATTTTTCTGCAGCCTGATTCAAAGATAAGTCGACTGATGGGTTATGTCTAAACAAATCAATTATAGGCTGTAGCTTTTTAAACCCAGGGCTTTTAGCAATAGGTTTATTATCACTTAAATCGACGGGGTAAGAAAACTCAGCTACCCATAACATTAGGGTTTTGAGTAAATTTAAACTCAGTGCACTATGCGGATCTTTTTCATAACACATATGCAACCAGGACAATTGTTGTTGTACTGCGGCAATATGTTCTGGTGGCAAGCGTAAATGTAACGCCTGACTAAATATATCCCGCACATTTATAAAATCTTCATGTTCAAACAATTCAGGCAAAAATTGAATGATGAACCAAGACTTTTCACCATCAGCACAATCAAAATCGTGAGTTTCCAAAGCAGGTATGAAAACAATGTCGTTATCTTGTAGTACTGACTCACCTTGACTATAAAAGTATTGGCCGGTAATTGATTCAAAGAAAATAAACTCGTGTACTTCATGAAAGTGCATGAAACAGGTGTAAGTATCTTGTTCTTTGTAAACCACTTTATGTATTTCGAAAAGATGGCTTTTTTCGATACAGAATGGTTCGCAGTATACGGGTTGGGATTTCATCAACTCACACAAGAGAATGTTATAAAAGTATAAATAAGCATAAAGCTAATCACTTTCAACATCAAATATATGACATTTTTTAGTAAATTCATGACAGTATTTGCATACCAGACTATGTTTCAATTCAAATCCAAACTATTTCCTATTTTTAAGAGTCCACAAATATGATCACATCTAAGGCAGTTATTTCAGACGGTAAAGGCAACTATAACGTTGACACCATTCAAATTGGTGAATGTGCTGACAATGAAGTGTTAGTCAAAATAGCTGCGGCTGGAATATGCCATACAGATTGGGACTCGATTCAAACTTGGAACAAAAACTTTATTGTTGGACATGAAGGTGCGGGAACGGTGCATTCTGTAGGTAAAAATGTCACTAAAGTAGCCGTAGGTGACAAGGTCATATTAAATTGGGCAATCCCTTGTGGACATTGTTTTCAATGTAACGAAGGTAACGTACACATTTGTGAAACCAACTCTCCTGTTTGTGGATGCGGTTTAGAAGGCCATGCTCAAATAGAATCATCAACCCATAATGACCAACCCATAGAACGCTCTTTCCACTTGGGTGCCATGAGCGAATACGCCATGGTAAAACAAGAAGCTGTAGTTAAACTCACTCATGATATTCCTTTTGCCGCCGCATCAATAGTAGGTTGTGGTGTGATGACAGGCTGGGGCTCAGTCGTCAATGCAGCTAATGTAAAAGCTGGCTCAACTGTTTGTGTTATAGGTTGTGGAGGGGTGGGACTTAACGTTATACAAGGTGCAAAAAACTCTGGTGCAGCCAAAATTATTGCAATAGATATTGCCCAAAACCGTATTGACCAAGCAAAAGAGTTTGGTGCCACACATGGCGTTATCTCGACAAAAGAAGATGTAGACTTTATCAATGTAAAACAACAGGTAATGGAAATTAATGGCGGTAGAGGTGCCGACTACGCTTTTGAATGTACTGCCATTCCAGCGCTAGGTTCGGCTCCCCTTACACTTATTAGAAGTGCAGGCACGGCAGTACAAGTTAGTGGTATCGAGCAGAGAATTGATTTTGATTGCGAGTTGTTTGAATGGGACAAAATCTATATCAACCCACTCTATGGTATGTGTAATCCTGAACGAGACTTCCCTCGAGTATTAGACTTATACGAACAAGGTAAACTAAAACTTGAAGAGCTCGTCACCAAAACTTATCGATTGGAAGATATAGCCCAAGGATTTGATGATTTACTTAACGGACGTATCGCCAAAGGCGTGGTGTTAATGGATGAGGTTGAAGGCTAAATCATGGCTGTTACTCGAATTGAAAAGTCAAATCCTAAATACGCTAGGAAGAACACAGTAACCTATACGTTACATTCTGATAATCTAGATAGACGCCAAGATGTTACGGTTTATAACCCTTATAGTCAGGCAACAGACCTCCCAATCATTGTATTGTTGCATGGTGTTTACGGCAATAACTGGGTTTGGATGGACCTGGGCGGTGCACATCAGGTTTACGAAAGCTTACGTAAACAAGGCTTATCAGAGTTTGTACTGGTTATGCCATCTGATGGTGGTATTTGGGAAGGTTCAGCCTATTTACCATTAGAAGAGCAAGGAAACTTCGAACAGTGGATAATGCAGGATGTTATTGAAACTGTTACCAATGACTTAACGTCTGTTAGTGAAAAAAGTAACCTGTATATTACTGGTCTATCTATGGGAGGGTATGGAGCTCTTCGCCTAGGTGCCAAGTATGCAAAACAATTTAGCGGCATTTCTGCTCATTCTTCTATTACTCAATTATCAGATCTAAGTTTATTTACAGACAAACCTTTAACCGCATACCAAACAGCAGATATCAACGAATCTGACATCCTATATTGGTGTGATAAAAACAAAAAACACCTGCCACCACTAAGACTGGATTGTGGAGTAAGTGATGAGTTAATTGAAAGTAATCGAGCTTTAGTCAAAAATTTGAATCAAGCTAAAATTAATCACCAATATCAAGAAATGAGCGGCGGACACGAATGGCCATATTGGAATACTCATTTAGTTAAAACCTTAGAGTTCTTTGATCATATCGAGAAATCAAAAAGCAAATAAATGACATTATTAGCCATTAATATGACATAAACATCATAATAAATACAATAAAATAACATTTTACATTAGTGCAACATAGTGAAAATTTCGGAGACATCATGAATAAAAGTGCGATCGGAGACCCTTTCGAGCAAGTCCGTAAAGATAAAGGTTATGCAGAAGTCAGTGATCAAGATGATCCAGTCACAATGATGTTAAGACTCAAAGACGTTCGTAAGAGTGCTCACAACGCAAAAGCCTTTAGTTCAGAAACCACTCCAGGCCGCATTGTTGTGCCGTCCGAGGTGAATATTCGTGATACTCGTCAAATCCCTTTTGAAGTCGATCCTCCTAAGCATAAAGGTTTTCGTGCATTATTAGACCCTTGGTTTAAGCGTCCACTCGAAGACAGCTACAAACAAAAATTACGAGACTTAATCGAAGGTTTAGTTGATGAAAACCTAGACAAAGATCCTGTAGAAATAATTGAAGATTTCTCCCTAGTATTGCAATCAAACGCATTAACGTTTTTATTAAACACCCCAATTGACGATGCTAAATTATGGATCAGCTGGGGCACCCATGTATTTCGTAGTGAAGGCGAGGCCTTAGATGGAGACAAAGCGAAAGTACTATACGATTACATTGATGAGCAAATAGAAAAAGCCATTGCCAATCCATCTGATGATTTGTATTCAGTACTACTTGCTGCAGAAGTTGATGGTAAAAAGATGACCAAAGAAGAAGTAAAAGGGGTCATTGTACTCACTTTCTCTGGTGGTCGAGATACAGTCATTAATGCAGTATCTAACACAATTGCTTATTTCGCTGAACATACCCAGTCACTAGACCGCCTGCGAGCTGAGCCGGAAATTAGAGGCCGCGCAATTGAAGAATTTATTCGTTACTTCTCACCACTAACGCATATGGGCCGCGTCGTCACAGAAGATACCCAAGTATGTGAACACGCAGCTAAAGCCGATACTCGCGTGTCTTTATGTTGGGCATCGGCTAATAGAGATGAAACCGTATTTGAAAACCCTAATGAAGTGGTATTAGATCGTAAACTTAACCCTCACGTTGGATTTGGGTTTAGTCATCATAACTGTTTAGGAGCTACTCACGCACGGCAAATCCTCAGCACTCTAATTGACGTGTTATGCGACAAAGTCGGGTCCATCGACTTGTTAGAGACTGAAGACAACATCGAGGAATGGGATGATTTCCATAGAAAAGTAGGCTACGAAAAGTTAGTGGTAAAATTCAACCCCAAATAAAACAATAGATAAATTTTAAAAAGGTAACAACCCATGGCAAAAATTACATTTATAACTTCAGATCAAGAAAAAATCACTCTAGAAGCAGACTCAGGCTCTGTGATGTCACTCGCCGTTGAAAACGGTGTACAAGGCATCGATGGCGACTGTGGCGGTGTATGCTCATGCGCAACATGCCATGTTCACGTCAAACCTGAAGATATGAGTAAAACTGGTGAAGCCAGTGAAATTGAACAAGATATGTTAGAGCTAGACGATAATGTAAATGAGTTCAGTCGTTTGTGCTGTCAAATTGAGATAAGTGAAGATCTTGATGGCGTTGAACTAACAGTAGCTGGTTAATCTTTAAGGGTGAATGAAATGGCTCAGAACGAACAAAGCTGCATCGTAATTGGCGCTAGTCATGCAGGGGTAAACCTTGCATTTGCGTTACGTAAAGAAGGCTGGTTAGGGAAAATCAAACTATTTGATACCGATCCAACTTTGCCATATCACCGCCCTCCTCTATCTAAAGCTTATTTAACCAGTGATGATGGTATTGAGAAAAACCTGCTTAAATCAGCAGATAGTTATACAGCTAAAGATATTTCTTTAAATTTAGGGCTATCGGTTACCGCTGTAGATCCTAAAGAAAAATCTATTACTACCAGTGATGGCAATGTACACAACTACGCTAAGTTGGTTATTGCCACCGGTGCACGGCCTTTTATTCCGCCGATTACCGGGATTAACGATGCTGCGAATTTATACCCATTACGCACAGCAGCAGACGTGACCAATATCAAAACGGCGCTCAGTAATAGTGAGTCTAAGCAAGTTGTTGTTATAGGTGGGGGTTACATAGGATTAGAAACCGCCGCTTCAATGAAAAAGATGGGGGCTAAAGTCACGGTACTTGAAAGAGAAGAACGGATCCTAGCTCGGGTCACAGCGCCGGTGATGTCAGAGTTTTTTCAAAAACTTCATGCTGATAATGGCGTGGATGTCCTGACTTCAAAAGATGTATCAAAAATCACCAACAAAGGTGATTCAAATCTTGTCACTTGCTCTGATGGTAGCGAATACCCAGCTGATGTAATAGTGGTAGGAGTGGGAATTAGAGTTAACACTGAGCTTGCCCAAGCCGCTGGTTTGACTTTAGATAACGGAATAGCCGTAGACAGTGCTGCTCGTACAAACGACAGCGACATATATGCCATTGGAGATTGTAGTTTCCATCACAACCCCCATTACGATCGCAATATTCGTTTAGAGTCTGTACAAAATGCCGTTGACCAAGCAAAAGTGGCTGCGGCCTCAATTTGTGGTCAAGATGTCAATTACAACACTTTACCTTGGTTTTGGTCTGATCAATATGACGTAAAACTTCAAATGGTTGGTTTATCTCAAGGTTACAACAAAATTTTAGTACGACATGAAGCTGGTGAAGGTCACAAGTTTTCTGTTTGGTATTTTAACGACCACACCTTATTGGCTGTTGATGCGGTGAATAATGCGAAAGCTTATGTTGTTGGCACTAAATTTATTAAAGGTGACGACAATATTGACCAAGAGAAGTTAGTTGATCCAAACATAGAATTTAAACCAGCCAATTTATTAGCGTAATAGCAATCCGCATAAATTATAGCCGTGTAGGGCAATGACGCTTGAAAAAAAACCGCTTTAAATAAGCGGTTTTTGTTATTCAATGGGTATGATTTCTGCAATATAGCTCGTTCAAATAATCAACACGCTTTCATGCTGTAGTATTACATTTTATTTCTTATTAAATTTATCAATAAAGCGAGACCAATATTGGCTACTTTCTGTAATATGTTGTTCCAGTACCGCTAACGTTCCTTTAGTATCTCGTTTTTCAATACAGGCTAACATCTGCCTATGCTCTGCTATCCCTTTATTTGCCCGAGAAGCACGAGTGGTTAAGTTAGAATGCATGGTTTGCAATATTAAACGCTTTTGTCGCCATAAACTTACCGCGCTCTCATTATAATGCTGACTATAAATAGCCCAGTGAAATTGGGTATCCAGTAACCTATAAGACAAATGGTCGCCATCATCCAGCCGTTCCATTTTGTCGACTAGTCCGTGCAATTCTTGCATTTGTTGTGGACTATGTTCCTGTACAAACCATTCTATTAGATAAGGCTCTAGTAACTGTAATAACTCAAACACATCACGCATAGTTCTGTATTCAAATAAGGTCACCCGAGCACCGCTATTCGGTTCAACAGTGACTAAGCCTTCACCTTGCAATCGATTAAGGGCTTCTCTAACCGTATTAACGCTGCTGTTGTAACGTTTTGCTAGCGCACTGGACACGAGGCGATCACCGCTAACCAACATAGCCCGAGCAATATCATTTAATAGATTGTTGTAAACCGTGCTCTCTTCACCGATCAAAGGCGAACGCAAGTTATCAATATTATCTATATCCACCAGATACCCCCCTAAAAAACATCTTATTGCTAATAATATGCCATAAAAGTTAAAACGTTTTTATATTATTTTCAATAATCTCACCTATTAAACCTGCATAATCAAAATAAAATTACACACAATCATGAAGATATAAAAGGGCAATAATTTATTTAGAGTGGTTGATCTCAACTTTAATATATGACAATGTGTAAGTACATTGTTAACAATATGTAGTTAATAATTCATTGAAATAAATTAATTTTCACGTTCAAACTTTAATAAAAGGCATTAGAAATGTTTAATTCGAGGAAAGATTTTCGAACCAATATACTGTCTCGCTCTGTCGCGTTAGCTCTGGTTAGTGGGACCGTAAGCTTGCAGGCAATGGCGCAAGATTCAACACCCGCAGATGATGTAGAGGTTATTTCGGTATCCGGTATCCGTGGTTCACTTGCAAGTTCGGCCAACATCAAGCGAGAAGCCAGTGGCATTGTTGACGCAATTACCGCAGAGGACATTGGTAAATTCCCCGACACAAACCTAGCAGAATCTTTACAACGCATAAGTGGCGTATCGATAGACCGCTCAAATAACGAAGGTAATCAAGTTTCAGTAAGAGGATTTGGCCCAACATTTAACATGGTTACCCTTAATGGCCGAGCCATGCCTACCTCATCAACCCTATCCACGGATGTTGGCATTAACAGAGCGTTTAACTTTCAACATATTGCTTCAGAAGTAGTATCAGGCGTAGAAGTCTACAAAACCGGTAAAGCCCACGTTACTAGTGGCGGTATTGGTGCCACCATCAACCTAAACACAGCTAAACCTTTAGACTTAGGTGAACAGAAAATATCTGTTGGTGCCAAAGGTATTATGGACAACAGTAATGTTAATGGCAGTGATATAACGCCAGAGTTTTCAGGTTTATACAGCAATGTATTTGCCGATGGAAAATTGGGTTTATTAGTCGCTTATGCAAACTCACAACGAGATAGCCGCAAAGAAGCGGTAGTCAATGATGGCTGGTTACGTGACAACGGTAGTGTTTACACAGGCATTGATGCTAGTAACTTAAGCAACCCAGAAAACCCTGGAGTATTCTGGATCCCAAGAAACTTTTCTGTGGAATATAACGATCATGAACGTGAACGCGAAAACATTCAAACGGTACTACAGTATGCGCCCAATGAAGATTTGACCGTTACCTTAGATTATACAGGGTCAAATTTTGACGAAGAAATAAATCGCGCAAGCACTGGGTTCTGGTTTGATTCTGATAGCAATACTTTGGGTTCGGTGGATAGTAACGGAACAGTTGTTAATCCAAGACATACCAACCACAGATTAAACTTTGCAACAAGTCGCCAACTGGTTGAAACACAAAACGACTCATTCGGATTAAATATTGATTGGCAAGTGAACGAAAGTTTGAGTTTAGAATTTGATGCCCATGACTCAACATCGGAAACCCAACCTAGCGGTGAGATCAGTGAATTTACCACAGTGATCAGTACCCCGGCTGACGAACGTTATGTTGATATTGGGTTAGATTTTACCAGTAACGATGTACCTACTGTATTTGCTGAAGTCACCAATACTTTTGATGATAGCGCTCCATCACCTCTACCAGCGAGTTACGACCCGTATTCTTTGCCGCACATAGATGGTGACGTAGTGGTGGTACGTGGGCATGCAATCAAAAACAACATCAAACAATGGAATATCAATGGTGAGTGGGAAAACCTCAATGACAGTGCTCTAGCTAATATTAGTTTTGGAATCGGCAATACAGAATACCAATTTGATACCACTAAACGTTTTGGCTTTAGCGTGATATATGATGTATTGGATATTCCGAGTTTAGACTTATCTTTTACACCTTCTACCATAGGCGAAAACTTTAGTGGCGGAAATAGTTTGTTCCCTCTGCAATTTAACGCTAATCCAAATACCGTTAATCAGGCCATTACCAATGGTAATCTAATTACTGAGAATCCTGTTTCCGTAGACAATATTCTAGAAGATACTTTTTCAGCTTATGTGTCTATGGATTTTGTCACTGAGTTTAATGACTTTCCTATCGACATAAACGTGGGTGTAAGGTTCGAAGATACAGACGTAACGGCCTCTTCTAATACAACTTTACCAGCTAACCTAGTGTACTTAAGTGATGAAGAGATTCGTGGCGTTTTCCCTGCTGGCGGACAAGCTAGCACAGATACTCTAACCGGTGGGTACACTGAGTTTTTACCTAACTTAGACATTAATGTTGAGTTTAGCGAAGACCTAGTGGGTCGTTTCGCTTACAGCCGCACGTTAACCCGAAGTGACGTCACGGCCATTGCGCCGGCTACCAATATCACTAACCTGCGTCCCGGTGGTCCATTTAACGCCACTCAGGGTGATCCTAACTTATTGCCCTATACCTCAAATAATCTAGACCTGTCTCTAGAATGGTATTACGACGAAGGCAGTTATGCGTCTTTAGGTTACTTTAAAAAGTACGTGAATAACTTTATTGGGATCACCAACGAAACCCGTACCATTAATGGTGCCGATGGCCAGCCACTTACCGACCCTTCTGCTAACCCAAGACCGAGCTGTCCAGATCCAGCACAAAATCCGCCAAATGCCAATTGCGTGTCGAACAGTAGCGATCCTGAAGTGATGTTTAATGTTGAAGTGCCTAAAAACCTAGAAGATGCCACTGTGAGCGGATTCGAACTAGCCCTACAACATATGTTTGGCGAGTCTGGTTTTGGTGGGCAATTCAACTACACAGCCGTTAATGGCAGTGTTGAATATGACGTTAACTCTTTCAGCCAATCAGTGGCTTTGACAGGGTTAAGTGACTCAGCTAACTTAGTGGCCTTTTATGATAAAGACGGTATTCAAGTGCGGGTCGCTTACAATTGGCGTGATGACTTTTTGCTAAATACGAACCAATTCCATAGTCCTAATGAGCCTCAATTTACCGAAGCTTACGGACAGCTGGATCTAAGTGTGAGTTATGATATTAACGAAACCTTTACCGTTATATTTGAAGGTTTGAATGTCACCGAAGAGACCACTCGTAGACACGGTCGCTTCAAAAATCAGTTCTTAGCCGCAGAAGACTTTGGTAGTCGGTTTGCATTAGGTGTAAGAGCGAACTTCTAATCGTTTCATGTGTGTAGGCTACCGAGCCCTCTCGAGTAAATTAGCAGAGGGCTTCGGTTAGCTTTACTATTGAAAATAATTGACCCGAATTAAATATGTCAGAACAAGTAAAGTCGATAGTAATTGTTGGCGGTGGAACAGCTGGTTGGTTAACAGCTGGTACACTTGCAGCCAGTTTAAAGCGTAAATATCAGCAAACTAATCCAGCTATTTCTATTACACTTATCGAATCGTCAGACATTCAGCCGATTGGTGTGGGAGAAGGTACTTGGCCTACCATGCGTCAAACTCTGAGCAAGATGGGGATCAAGGAGTCTGACTTTATTCGCCATTGTAATGTTAGCCTAAAACAAGGTTCAACTTTTAATGGCTGGAGAACAGGCCAAACCGATGACAGTTATTTACATCCTTTTTCCCTTCCAGCAAATTTTCCCCAAATTAACATGATGGAGTATTGGCTCACTCATCCCGAACCAGAATTCGCCAACTTAGTTACAGCACAAACTGCTGTATGCCACAAAGGCTTAGCCCCTAAACAAAGTACTACCCCAGATTACGCAGCCGTATGTAACTATGGCTACCATTTAGATGCAGGCGCATTTTCACAGTTTATTAAACAGCACTGTATAAAAGAACTGGGAGTTAAACATATAGTCGATACTGTTAAGCAAGTTGAGTCTCACCCTAATCAAGATATTAAAGGGCTACACACCTCAAAACATGGCTTACTAGCAGGCGACCTATTTATTGATTGCAGCGGTATGCAAGGGCTACTGATTAATCAGCACTACAAGGTAAAGTATCAGGATAAAACCAGTCAACTGTTTAACAACAGCGCCTTAGCTTGTCATTTACCATACCAGTCGCCATATTCGCCTATTGCATCCACTACTATCAGTACGGCGAAAAAAGCAGGCTGGGTGTGGGATATTGGATTACAAACCAGGCGAGGCATTGGATTAGTTTATTCAAATCAACATTTAGACGATGATGGCGCCAAGCAATGCTTACGCAATTATATGCAACAACAAGGAAGTTTTTTGCCAGATATTGAAATACGTAAACTTTCTTTTACGCCAGGTTATAGAGAAAAGTTCTGGCAGAATAACTGTATTGCCATTGGTTTATCCGCAGGGTTTGTTGAACCTTTAGAAGCTTCTTCTTTGGCTTTAGTTGAACTATCAGCCGATATGTTAGCCAGTCAATTTCCCCACAATAAACAAGCCATGCCCTTATTAGCCAAGCGGTTTAATCAAACTTTCTCATACCGCTGGCAACGGGTTATCGACTTCTTAAAGCTGCATTATTATTTAAGTCAGCGGGACGATCACAATTACTGGCGTGAGCATAAACAAGCCGTAACCTGCAGTGATGAATTACTTGAGTTGTTAGAACTATGGAAATATCAGGCCCCTTGGCACTACGACTTTAATCAAACAGAAGTATTCCCTTCTGCTAGTTACCAATATATTTTATCTGCCATGGATTACCCGAAACATCCTCAGCCACTATCTCTTAGCCAAGGGATAAGCAATAAAATACAACAGACAATCCAGCAGGTAAACCAGCAAAAACAGCAGTATTTGGCACCACTTCCTACCAATAGAGAGTTACTCGATAAAATGACCCAGCGACAGAATTAATACCAATCCGGAGTCGTATAACAGCCATACTTCCTTTAATAAATAAAAAAAAGCCTGTTTGTTTGTATTAAGAAACAGGCTTTTAAAAACAAGTTAGCTTTAAACCAGAGATTAACGAGTACGGTCTAGTTCTTTAGAAGTATTAAATACTTGCAAAGAAGCAGATGATACATGTCCACCTGTATCACTAAACTGAACCTTGATGCTGTTGTCAGTCTGTAATTCACTGTAAGCCACTGGAATTTCAATAGTGCCAAAGAAGTTGTCTCGGCCAGGATTTACTTTACCCATTTCTTGGTCGTACCCTCTGAAATCTTCTGGAACAGTGACTTCTGTGCCATTCACAGTCACAATTGGCATTAACGATTTAGCATGCTCTCGTCCAATAGCTAAACGTAAAATCGCTTCACCATTGTCACCTTTACTAACACCATTGATGTTATAAGTGATATCCGTATTGGCAGTGATATCATGGATATAATCCGTGGCGTAATATTTGGTTTCTTCGCTAGTTTGGTCAATAGTGATGTCGGTATTGTAGGTGACCTTGATAACCATAGTGCCCTCACCATCAATGGTCACGGCATCTGGCAAACTAGTTGAATCTGTTAATTCAATGGAAGACGCTTCTACTGCATCGTCTGTGGTACGCATGTGTTTAATGTTGACTGCACTGATATTCGCGGTATCAATGCCCATAGCATTTAAGTTCACTTCAGCATCATCAAATTCTAAGTTATTGAGGATAATATAAGCATCATCGCCGTCCACATAGGCATCAACCAAAATATCTAAATCAGACGACCAAGTGTCTATACGGGTTCCCTTCACTTCAGACCAAAGGTTGTAGAATAATACTAAATCTGAATACACCCACTGAGTTTCAGTGTCCACACCAGTACGTTCGAATTCTTGTACCATTAAACGAGGGCCATATGGTACTTCTGTTCTTCCCCATTCAGCTTTTACCACTATAAATGGAATAGTTTTCGCAATCACATCTGGACGTTCCATAAAACTCATTAATAAAGAGTTCGTGGCCCGTAACACGTAGGTGTCTTTTCTTGGGCTCCAGCCTTCTTTTCTGACGCAGTGACTGGCAGCGCCATATTCAGAAATTACATAAGGTTTCATTTCACCTATGGCGATACGGCTATAATGCTCCATCATATCCATAGTGGCTTCTACGTTACTGCCTTTACGGTACTTTTCGGTATTTCCTAAACAAGGAAAGTCGTATAAATGGATGGAATAGAAATCCATACTGTCGCCAGAAATATCGATAAATTGTTTATCTCTGTCATACCATCGCTGAAAATTGTCTTTATCAAAATCAGGAAACGCCACTGTGTATCCGCCCACTTGAATATCATCATTTTCAGCAATTTTACGAATTTCATTTTTAGTGGTGTTATGAAACTCAAATGCCGTAGCTGGCTCCACATATTTAGGATCACTTGGATCTCGAACAGTAGTTAAGTCATACAGAGGTTCGTTCATGATTTCGAAATAGGTAGGTTTAGGCTCCCAAGATTCATTTTCATTATTCTTAAAGAATTTAGATAAATACTGCCCCATATAATGGCCTGTAGCCGTACCTAAAGGCTCTTCATCAGTATCGGTTTGTGAGAAAGACCAAGCATCACCATTCGGGAATGGATTAATGTCGGTACCTTCTGGCCAATATGGATGTTGTTGGCCACCTTGGATCATGTCCTGTGAACGGGCTTCAATTTCAGGAAGTCTAGCATCCGCATACTTCTTGTTATTACTATTCGCGTAAGACCAACGAAAATTGCCACCGGTTGTGGTAGCAGAGGCTTCATCAACAAAGCCTATTTTATTGGGATCTTCACTTACATTTCTTAACGCCCAACCAATAGAGCCAGTAACACGACCAAAATAGACATCATTGTCTGTGACAAAATTGACCATTAAATTTGGATCTTCATTTGGCGCATTTTGAGTGTGACCATCATTTTCACCCCAGTCATTTTCACTGGAACTTGAATGGATAGTAATAAACTTTTGTCGATCAAAGGTGTCTATGCCGCCCACACTATGTTTAGTATCAAAGTTGATATCCACCTGTTTACCCATTGGGGTTGGTTCAGGCTCCGGATCTGGAGTAGGCTCTGGATCAGGTGTTGGAGTCGGTGTTGGAGTGGGTGTTGGTTCTGGAGAACTTCCTCCTCCCCCACACGCACTAAGCGTTAAACTAAGGCATGTAGCCAATACAACTGACAAAATAGTTTTGTTACTTGGAATACTCATTAATTAACCTCTTCAAAACCCCAAAACATAAAATCAATCACCCTGTTTTTTAAAGGCAAGTTTATTTTTGGAGTCAAACACCGTGATACATAATCACATTACATTAACGTTAATAGTAACATTGTTAACAAATAAATATATACAATTAAATAATGATAAGAGAAAAAACATCCTAAGCCTATGAAATTGTTAATTTTTCACACAAAAAAAGGGAGTAACCTAAGTTACTCCCTTTGTTCTTTATACATCTAAGTTGTGTATTTAGGCACCTACAGTTTGTAAGTTACCCACACACTCTTAACTCATTCTATTTAGAAAATGCTGCGTAGATAGCGATTACTGCAATCACTAACACTATGCTTGCGTATTTAGTGCCTTTCCAAGGAGTCATATCAATAGGTGTATTCGTTGTAATTTCAAACGCTTCTGCACGTGGAGCAACTTTAGCAGCAATAAACATAGCTAACATTAAAGATCCAAATACAATACCCATCATGTGGAAGTTACTAATACCCGTTAGTTGTGATGTATTAGCACCATCATTTAAAGCCGGATACACAATTAATAACCCGACCATTACCACCAAACCAACGACCATTGAATAGAAAGCGGCAGCAGATGGCACACGTTTGTTTACCAGCCCCATCACAACAACAGAGAAAATTGGTATCGCGTAAATTCCATTCATAGTTTGTAAATAACTAAAAATACTGGATGTCTTAGACAACAAAGGCGCCCCAAACATAGCCGCAACGGCAATAACCGTTACAAATAACTTTGCAGTTTTAACCGTTTGTTCGTCACTTGCTGTTGGGTTTATTAGGTGTTTATACAGACCTAATGAAAATAAAGCAGAAGTTGAATTTAGTGCAGCGTTAAATGAACTTAAAATAGCACCAACCATTACTGCCGCAAAAAAGCCGGTTAACTGCGCAGGAAGTACATCTGCAACTAATTTACCGTAAGCGTCATCATTGCTGACCCCTTGGCCAAAATATAAGTGGTAAGCGATTAAGCCTGGTAAAACCAAATAGATAGGTCCTAATAATTTTAATGCACCAGTCAAAAGCACACCTTTTTGACCTTCAGCTAAACTACTTGCGCCAAATGTACGTTGAATAATCTGTTGGTTAGTACACCAGTAAAACAAGTTAAGTAAAGCAACACCCGTAAACAAGGTAGAGAATGGAATTTCTGATTCAAGACCTTCGGCACCTGTTGAATCCATGCGCTCTGGATGAACTGTGTTTAGGGTTTCCCAACCTGCAAGGATACCGCCATCGCCACCTAAAACATAAAGAGCAAAAGCCGCAATCATGAATCCACCAATTAACAATCCAATACCATTAATGGTATCAAGCACTGCTAAAGTACGAAGCCCACCAAAACGAGAGTAAAGCATTCCAGCTCCCCCTATTCCGATGCAAGTAATGGTTAACAAAGTGAACTCGCTTTCTATGCCAGTTAAGCTGTGTAAGTCCATCATGTTAATTAAGCCCTTCGCGCCACTATACAACACGATAGGAATCAACAAGAGTGCGTACGCGGCAAGGAATATTGAATTACCTAGGGTTTGTGTACGTCGGTCAAAACGTTGCTCAAGGAATTGAGGTACGGTTGTAATACCAGAACGTAAAAATTTAGGTAAAAAATAGGCTGCCATCAAAACCAAAGCTAAAACAGCGATGACTTCCCATGCCATAACACTCAAGCCATTTTTATAAGCTGAACCATTTAAACCAACCATTTGTTCAGTTGATAAATTAGTTAGTAGGAGTGAACCTGCAATGATTGGAAAGGTTAAGCTTCTACCACCCAAAAAGAAGCCATCGCTACTTTTATTGTCATAATTTCGAGTTAGATACCACGTTAGGCCCGCAGCAAAAAGTGTAAAAAGTAAAAAAGATATTATTGTCATAGGTTATGCACTTTATTATTAATTAAAAGCTGAGTTAAAATCTACGTTAATAGATTGGAAGGATTAGGTAAACATTACGCTTCCCATATTAACATCTCAAATATGAAAAACAACTAATCATAAGTGAAATTTGATAGATCATTTGGTGATTATTTTTCGGTAATGAGGAACGAAATAAACTGAATACAACCCACCATTGCGAAGATAAAAATTACGAAGTTAAAATTATCCCAAAATGCTCGGATTTTCTTTACTTAACGAACAATAGCCACAGATTTAATCATGGCCCACACAACTTGCCCTTGGGTTATTTTTAGTGCGTTTATCGACTTTGAGGTTAGGCTAGCGATCAAACAAGATTTACCTAGATTTAACGTTAATAATGACATACCTGGTTGATGCTCAATCGCAATATGCGTCACTGTGACTTCCAGCACATTCAAAATACTTATATCAGTGGGCCGCACTAAACTAATACTAATATCCCTCGCTAAAATACGAACCCTAATAGATTTTTGCTCTAGCGATGGTGAGTTAGGCAACCAAAGTTCACCGCCATTAAAGCCCACTTGGGTTAAATTCCATTCTTTATCCGATTGGATAAATTCGCACTCCAATACAGCCCCTATATTATCCGTTACACCAAGTGGCGTATCAATGCGACCAAATAACTCTGTTAATGTGCCTTTAGCAACAACTTTGCCCTGTTCCATAAATAACGCATAGTCGGCTAAACGGATCATCTCGTCTAAGGAATGGGTGACATACACAATAGGAATGTCGAACTTGGCATGTAAAGCTTCAAGATAAGGCAATATTTGTTGTTTTCTAGCTTTATCTAAAGAAGCTAACGGCTCATCCATCAATAAAACTTTAGGTTTACTTAATAACGCTCTTGCAATGGCAACTCTCTGTCGCTCTCCACCCGACAATTGATTAGGCAGCTTAAGCAGTAAAGTATCTATTGCCATCACTTCAATAACTTGTTGTAAAAATTTATTGTCTAACTTTTCAGCAGAACGTTTGATAGCATAATGCAAATTATTCAGAACCGTTAAGTGTGAAAAAAGGCTGGTTTCTTGAAAAACATAAGCTAACTTGCGTTTATGTGTGGGCACAAAAATCGCATCTTCTTGCCAAGTTTGTTGATTAAATTTAATCAGTGCATTAGGAACCTTTTCCAGCCCAGCAATACAACGTAATAATGATGTTTTGCCGGAACCTGATTCTCCAAAAATAACGGTGACACCTCGGCTTGGAATATGAATATCCAAAGCTAAATTAAAATTTGAATCAGCTGAGTATGAATAAGATAACTTTGCGTGTAAAACGTCATCAGGCATTCTATATTACCCCCTGCTTTTACTGTTAAAAACACTGAGTAAACTGGATTTTCGCCCGAGGGTATATAAAGCCAACAAAACAAGAAATGCAAAAATAACCATTACTGCTGATAAATTGTGGGCTTGAGCATAATCTAGCGCTTCAACGTGATCATAAATTTGTACAGAGACCACACGTGTTTCTCCGGAAATATTTCCACCAATCATCAAGACTATGCCAAACTCCCCGACTGTATGAGCGAAACCTAAAACGGACGCAGTTATAAATCCAGGTTTTGCTAGTGGTAACACTACAGTAAAAAATCTATCCAAAGGACCAGCACCTAAAGTAGCCGCAACTTCTAAGGGGCGTTCGCCTATCGACTCAATAGCATTTTGAATTGGCTGCACAACAAAAGGCAATGAATACAACATTGAAGCAAAAACTAAACCCCAAAAAGTAAAAGGCAAGGTGCCTAAACCTAAGTGTTGTGTGAACTCTCCAATTGGGCCATTTGGTCCCATCATAATCAATAAATAAAAACCTAACACAGTGGGAGGTAATACCAATGGTAAAGCCACAACAGCGCTAACTGGCGCTTTTAACCAAGACTTTGTTTTAGCTAACCACCACGCTAATGGAGTTCCCAAAATCAACAGTAGAATAGTCACTGTACTGGCTAGTTTTAAGGTAAGAAATATTGTTTGAATGTCGCTATCTGATAGGTTCACGATGCTTTTTCCAATTCAGGAATAATCGACAATTTATAACCACTTCGAAGAATCAGCTGTTTTGCTTTTTCGCCTTGCATAAATTCAATAAAAGCTAATGCGCCTAAATTACCAGAGGCTCTTTTTAACAACACCGCATCTTGATAAATGGGTTGATAATAGTTTTCAGGTATTTGCCAGAATCCACCTTTATTTTGATCTAACAATAACTGGACCTGTGATAAAGCCACAAAACCTAATTCCACGTTTGCAGATCGAACAAATTGAAAAGTTTGAGAAATGTTTTCACCTTGAACCCACTTTGCTTGCGTTAGGTAAACTAACCCTAGTTTTTTTAATACTTGATTCGCAGCTTCTCCATATGGTGCTAATCTAGGATTTGCTAAAGCTAACTTTTTAAAATTACCTGCTGATAAGGTTTCTACGCCATCTGACACAAGTTCTTTTTTCATGGACCATAAAACCAACTGACCTTGCGCATAAGTGAATCGACTGCCAGCAACAATCCAGTTTTCTTTTTGTAATCGCATAGGCTTTGACTGATCAGCTGAAAAAAACAGGTCAAAAGGGGCACCATTAATAATTTGAGCGTAAATTTTCCCAGAAGAAGCAGAAGACAAATTAATCCTATGAGGAGAATTTTTTTCAAACTCTGTGATTAAGGATTTCATGGTATGGGTAAAATTTGAGGCCACTGCCACATTTACTGTTTCTGCAAAAACAAAACAATTAGAAAAGCTCAAAAACCACAACAACACGAACCTAGGTAAAAATATGTTTGAGATAACAATGCTTAAAGTCAGTATAAGTATTGTTATAGTGTGAATTATAGCGTTCTTTATCTCAAGACATTGTTAGGCTATTTGTATTGTTAATAATTGCTATTTTTACATATTAACCATCAACTAGACTGGAATCCCCACCAGAATTCTTTATGATATGAGCACTATGGTAAAAAATGTACCTTAATGTTTAAAACTATTATCTGCCACATTTTAGTAATATTAACTTGCTCAATTTGTAATATCAGTTTTGCTAAAAAAATTGATTTACAAGTTGTCACAGAACTATCTCCTCCCTATCAGATAATGCATAACAACCAAGTTGCGGGCTCTTCAACAGACAAAGTTCGCAAACTATTAAAAGA
>NZ_JBPOFP010000039.1:0-41109 GCF_051252315.1 Paraglaciecola sp.
ATTTTTAACGTGCGAAGCGCGGCCCGAAGGGTGGAGTACAGGATGTACGGAATAAATCCTATCACACCGACCAATTAACTATTTGTTCTTGTTTATCCTGAATATGCAATTCACACCTAAACCCAAATGAACCGAAGACATGGGCGCGAAGCGGTCACCTCGTGTTCGAAAAATTGTCGGGAACAATTTTTAACGTGCGAAGCGCGGCCCGAAGGGTGGAGTACAGGATGTACGGAATAAATCCTATCACACCGACCAATTACCTTTTCTCTAGTACCTCAATTATGACACCGAATACCTAACACCGTGCTACTTGGTAGCGGCCATCATTGGCTGAGGGTGAAGGGATTGTAGACTCGAGTTCTATCACACCGACCAATTCAATCTAATATCTCGCATCTTCCAATAAATCAGCTTTAAGCAAACCTCCTTTAAACGAACCTATTTTCAATTAAGGCGCAGGTTTTTCCCCTCGATTAAAAAAGATCCCTAAAAATATGGCAACTAAACTTTGGGTTGGCATCAACCATAATGAAGACTGATTTATGAGCTCTATCGCGGTCATGCTTGTTAAGTTTTCGGCTACCAAGGTAAGTAGAACTAGAGATAAGTACAAAAACGAAATTGCCCAAGTGAGACGATAAAAGAACGGATCGATGAGTATGCTATCTTTATCGGCTTTTAAGGCTAGTGCTACAATCGCTCCAGCAATTAACGAAAGTGATGGCATGGTGTGGCCTAAAAACCATTCCCAAACACTATTGTTGTCACCAAATTTATTGCCAATAGATTGACCAACAAGTAAAAGTAAAATCACACCTGCATAACAAAACCACATGGTAGTGAGTTTTTTCTGGCAATTAAACATTTTTAGTTTCATAAACAAATTCCTGTTAAAACGTTAATCAAAGATCTTTTAGTAAAGCTTTAAGATCTGTGGAATTTAAGTGGGTTTTAGCAGTATGCCTCGGAGGGGATTGACGCTGAATATAAGTATTTGTATTTTCATCGTGTTCAAATTCATACACTAATACTGAAATTGTACTTTGCTGTGTATATGGCCAATCTATTACTTCTTCAAATAAGCGGTTTTGACCTTGTTCTAACCATTTTGAGGCTGTTTCTTTGGTTGCTTCTTCTTTGCTATATGTTAAAGCTTTGTTTGATATCACAAATACTAAAACTCTAAAATACCCTTGATCCGCTTGTAACAATGCTTTTAAAAATTCAGACATGCTAAACAATGACGCTTCAACTACGTCAGCAGACCAGCGATTCGGATCCGGCAGTGGTAATGCGTTAACGTCAATCTGTTCTAATTGAGTGGCAATTGCAAAACCTTGTAAACTGGCTTTATTTAGTAAGTAATAACGTTGGTTAGTGTAATCGGCTCTAAATAATAGTCGTTGTAAACGTCTATTAGCCTGTCCATATGTGGGGCGAATGCGTTCGATTTCTCTTTTGGAGTATAGGGTGAAGTCAATTTGTGAAGAAGGGCTGGGGATCGGCCAGGGAAAATACAGATTAGTTGCCTCGTCAGAAATGTTTTGAGATCCACCTTGTGCTTTTTTATATGAGGCGCCATCAGTGCTTCCTATTTTAGGTAAAACTTTTATAGTGTCACCAGCTTTAGCTGCATCCGGTATTGCTTTAACTATTGGGGGAGCGGTTTCTGATTGGGCTCTTTTTTCACTTAGTATTGCGTAGACTGGAGGAGTGGCCATTTTATTTTGCATCCTTAGTGCTTCTCTGCGAATAGCTTGGTCACTCTTTATGCTTAAATTGTCGTTTGAGGTTTTAATCACTTTTGCGTCTAAGGTTATCCATGAACTAAATGGAGAGTGAGGCTTCGCTACTTTTTTGGGTTCTTTAACTACAACGAAAGTACCGACCAAAATCACCTGATTGTCGATAACATTGCCCCGAAATAAACCAGTATGGGTTCTATCAAGTAATTGTCTTTTTAATGTGACCGACTTTATTTCTAGACCAGGCCGACCTTGAACACAAAGTGGTTGGTTGAAAACGAATTGCCAACGAGAATCACGATAGGAAGTGTGGTTGGTTTTTTTAAAAGGCTTAGTAAAAAGCAGTTTACCAGCATAAGAGCCTGATTTGTTCGGGGTAATACACTCATCAGCTCCTGAATCAAAGCATATTAAGCCTAAATAAAGGGGTAAAAAGTAATATGTGAGTTTATGCATGAGAAATGCGTCCGGTTATCTTCCATTATTCGCGACAGCGCTTAATTTATTACTCTAATTCAATTTCAGCCATTTGTGTAAAAAATAACCGTATTTTAATTGATGTAGTGAAGGTAATGCCCACATTACCTCGTGCGTAGTTAAGTTATCTGCGTCGTCCTTTCGATTTCTTTCGTCCTCTGGGAGTAGTGTCAGCTTCGAAATTTCCATATAAGTCTTCATCTGGTGTTTTAACTGGAAGTTTCTTTCTGGGGGAAGGAGCAAAACCAGGTACCATTTCTCGTTGTAGTTTTTGGCCAATAGCACGTTCAATGGCCTTTAGTTGTTTTGTTTCATCTTCACTAAATAAAGAAATGGCTAAACCTTCGGAACCGACTCGACCGGTGCGGCCAATACGATGCACGTAATCTTCTGCCACATACGGCAAATCAAGATTAATCACGCTGGGTAATTGGTTTACATCTATGCCCCGAGAGGCGATGTCCGTGGCAATCAGTACTGAAATAGTGCCGTTCCTAAAGCCATCTAACACTTGAGTTCGTGCATGTTGAGTTCGGTTGGCATGAATTGATGCTGCCTGAATACCCACTTTTTCTAATTTCACAACTAAATTGTCTGCTGCTTGTTTTGTGCGGCTAAACACTAAGACTTGTTGCCATTGGTGCTTTTTAAGCAGATGGATTAATAACTCATTTTTACGTTCTTTATCTACTGGGTGTACCTTATGTTGAATGGTATCTGCAACGCTGTTTACGCTAGCCACTTCAATCATAGTGGGGTTGTTTAACATGCCTTTAGCAAGTGACGTAATTGAGGGTGAAAAAGTAGCTGAAAACATCAAAGTTTGACGGGCGGCGGGTAATAAGGTTTGGATATGGCGAATGTCATCCACAAAACCCAAATCCAACATACGATCCGCTTCATCCAAAACTAACATTTCGAGTTGATCAAACTTAACAGCGCCTTGGTTATAAAGATCGACCAAACGTCCAGGTGTCGCTACAAGTATATCTAGGCCTAGCTGTAGTTTTGATATTTGCGGTTCAATCCTCACGCCACCGTGTACAGCACATGAATCAAGCTCCATGTTTTGACTGTAATCAAGTACATTTTTTGCAACTTGAGCAGCCAGTTCCCGGGTGGGAGTAATAATTAGTCCTCGTACTTGTAAGGTTTGAATTTTAGGCCCCTCGGCCAAAAGTTGTAACATGGGTAAAACAAAGCTAGCTGTTTTCCCCGTGCCTGTTTGTGCCACGGCCATAACATCCTGTTTACGCAACACAGCAGGGATAGCTTCAATTTGTATTTGTGATGGCTTTGCATAGCCACATTGTTCAACTGTTTTTACCAGCGCATCACATAAGCCTAAAGAGCCAAAAGACATTAAACAAGAACCTATTAATTTGTATGTATCGTTTTCTAATAACGGCAGCTTACTCTATTTTTAGTTTCACTTAATGATTAACCAATAGCTTTTCAAATTTTTATGTCACTTAAGTCGATTCCAGAGGATTTAAATCTGTTTATTAATCTAGGATTTTTCTATTTTCTTCAATAAATAGATTTCTAATAGGAACTTTACTCTCAAGATTTCCATTATGTGACCTTCTGTTTAATAGGAAGTGTCAATGAAAGTAAATAAGTTTTTAATCACCCTAAGTCTGTCAGTTTTTGCTGGATGTGTTTATGCATCAAAACCCATCGAACCTATCATGGTAACGATCCCCGCTGGGAGTTTTGATATGGGAGATCGTGCTAATCAAGAAGCCGAGCCGCTTCGAAAAGTCACGTTGCCTGAATTTAGTTTAGGCAAGTACGAAGTCACTGTTAGCGAATTTAGGCGTTTCATTGAAGCAACCGGTTATAAAATGCCGAACACCTGTCATCACGAAATTTCGAGTGGGTGGTTTACTCGTACTGCTACGCCTGGCTCTTGGCAAAATAATTCGATTAACACCAGTGAGTATCAGCCGGTTAATTGCGTCGATTTTAAGGCGGTAGAAAGTTACGTTAAGTGGATAGGGGAGGAAACGGGGTTACCTTATCGATTGCCCACAGAAGCTGAGTGGGAATATGCTGCTAGGGCTGGAACCACAGAAAAATTCTACTTTGGTAATGATCCTGAGCAAACGATTGCATGCGAATATGAAAACGTTGCTGACTTAACTGGGGAGAATGTTCATCAACGAGATTCAGGTGCGAGTTTCGTTAATTATTTGAATGCAGGCGGGAAGTCGAACTGTGTCGACCATGCTGGTTACGCAAGCATTGTGGGTATGTACAAAGGTAATCCTTTTGGTTTGCACGATATGATGAGTAATGTCATGGAATATACCGCTGATTGTTTTGTAGGTGAACTCCCAATGGGAGGTCATGCTACTGCAAAAGAGTGCAAATATCGTAGCCTACGAGGAAGTGACTGGCACCGAAATGCCAAACCTATTAGTTGGAGGCCCATGCGGTTAGCTGACTTTGATGCCGGTGGTTTAGAAGGTTTTCGGTTGGCTTTGGATGGTAAACGAACAACTGACTCGAGCAGTACTCAAATCTTTGCTCAAGAATTGGCCCAGGCTCAGCAAAGAGAGCAACAAAGACGTGATGCTGCAACTCCAAACCCTAATCCAGTGACTAATGTACAGCTAGATAAAGTTGATGGTGTGGTTATATTAAATTGGGATGAAAGTCAGCAGCAAGGCGTGCAAAGTTATCGTGTATATCGGAATGATGCTCCAGGTACTAGGTTTCGTCTTATCGCTGCAAATATCTTTGACACTCAGTTTAAAGACGCTAACGCCGATTTTCATGCCTACGAATATAGTGTGGTGGCTGTCAGAAATCATGAACAGAGTGATTATAGTGAGTTGGTTACCACCCAAGCTGGCGTGACAGCAAAAATACCTGGACGAATCGAAGCTGAAGCGGCTTTTACAATGAGTGGTGAATCGATTCGTCTTAAGAAAACGTCTGATATTGAGGTTGGTTACAGTGTTACGGGGCGTGGTGGTATTCCTGCTGGTGCAACACTTTCGTTTCAAGTGCATGTCGCTCAATCTGGCGAGTATCAATTGAGTTATCGCGTGTCTTCACCGAGAAATACTAAAGGGTTTATTGTTTTAGTGAATGATAAAGAGCTCACAACTAGCCAAATTGCCGAAACTGGTGGTTGGAATAATTGGCAGACTCAAAAGGGCAATATTGTGTATTTGCAGGACGGCGAACATTCGATTACGGTGAAATCGTTAGACAATAATTGGAAATTGAACTGGCTAGAGTTACAGCCGAAGTAAGCTTAAAAACAACTGATTCAACAAGTGTTAGTGGTTAATGCCGCTAACACTATTAACCTTTATAGGGCTAATTGATTAAGTTTATCTTTTCTTTTTTCTCGCCAATGAGTTGTTGCCGAGTTTTGGATGTATTGGCTGTAAAAATCACTACTGACAGATGCATCTTTACTCTCTAATAAAAGTAATGCGGCATCTAAACTAAGGTGTTTATTGCCTGCCATTTGAGCTTGTTCGAAAGTACGTTTTGCATAAACAATGAGTTCACCTAACTTGTTCTGAGCCTTGAACAATAAGGATTTAAGGTATGAATTTCTAGCGTTGTCGCTTGATAGGTTAGCAATTAATTTGTTGGCCGCTGAAAGTCGTCCTTGTTCTAAGTAATGTTCCATGAGTTGTAATCGGCTAGTTTGCGCCATCCAATGGTCTGGTGTCGCTTCTGTTAATTCCAGAACTTTGAGTAAATAGGGTTCTTTACCCGAGGGAGAGCCAGTAAAAGCGGCTTCATGAAAAGGAATAACAGCAAAATGATACAGAGGTAATTTGTGCGCTTTCATTCTCTTTTTAGCTTTTAATAAATAGAAATATTGATCTTCTTCTTCAGAATATTTATGAGCTAACATTGATAAGTGGGTTAAAGCGTCTGCTTCTCGTTGAATATCATTGGCTTGTTGACTCAAATGAGCTGACTGAAGAAGGCTTGATTTGATTGTGAGGTAATCTCCATATTCATGAGCTAGCTTGGCATGTAACATCCACGCATCTGATTGGCGAGCCAAATCATTATTTCTTTCAAACTGCTCTAGTGCCAAGCCAATTTTTTCAGCGCTTAATGCTAATCGTTTTTGATAGATTAAAATATCAGCTTGATACAAATAAGCGTCGCCAAGATGTTGAATCTTGTTTGCCTTAACTGCTTGAGTTGCTAGTTTTTCTGCCATTACATTCCCATTGTCGAGTTGCCTTATATCAATAAAAGCGTTAATGAGTTGCCCGAGAATGATGGCATCGTCCGGAGAATGTTGATGAGCAATAGAAAGCTTTGCTTGTTTTACTTCAGGTGGTTGAGGATTGCTAATCAGATCGTATATGAATTTATGGGATAAATGGTGATGTAGTTGCTTAAGGATAGCCGCTACAGAGTTGCCCGTTATCTCACCATTCCATGTAGCAACAGGTCCTTTTAGGGAGAAACGTAACCGTAGATCCTGTTTGAGCAAACTAAGATCACTCATTAATACATACGGATGCTCCGCTGCAATTAACGGGTATTCTAGCTGTATAGAATTTTTGAACTTATTACTATCGAAGTCAGTTAAGGCTGTAAAAGTTAATTTTTCGGTATCTTCAAAGACAATGTGTTCTTTGTTGTTGGGGTTATATATTGAACCGTAGGCAATACTAGCTATCGGCGCTGGTTGGTTTTTATTTATTTGCAGGTTCCAAAATATAACACTCAATATACAAATAAATGAGATCAATAGTGTTATGTACAACCCATGAGGTTTACGAAGGGAGTTGCTGCCTGATGTATTGATATTCGCTGTAGTAGGTATTTCAGGTTCTGGTTGTTCAGAATGGGTCTTATTTAAAGCCTGCTCTAGAGACAGTTGCCACTGGTAACCTCGCTTGGGAAAGGTCTTGATAGCATCGTTTCCTAAAATATTTCTGAGGTGACTAATATTTTGAAACACAGCTTGCTCGGATACCACTTTGTCTTTCCAAACTTCAGAAAGGATATCTTCTTTACTAAGTACTTTGTTTGAATGTTTAATCAATAAAGCTAATAGACAGACTTCATTATGCCGAAGATCTAGGCTTTGCCCATTTTTACTTAGTACTAGGTTCGAGTCATCAAACTCAAACTCTTTAAATATGTAGCGCATGGGTTAAAGGTGCAGACTATCAAGTATCATTGAGCATGACTTTATCATGCAACTACATTTCACAACAAGACGTTAACGTTAAGCTAAATGTATGTTTGGGTTAATTATCTACACTAAAGTGATTTTTTATTTGAGCCCCTAGTATTCAAGCCCTAATTCCAACATCATCATACGCCCATGTAGCGGGAGATCATCTGCAATACTGCCATTACTGGGCTCTTTGGCTTGTTTGTCGGCTAAGTTGTTTGCCAGTAGCGAGAGGGTTAGATTTTGCTGTTGCCACGACACTTTTGTATTAAGCCAGTTATAACCTGGCAAGTTGGGTCTATTATCTCCTTCTGCTCGTTTACGCTCGTTTATCCATTTATGATTGACAAAAAATTGCCAATTTTGATTGATTTTCCAGTTTGCTTCTACATATGCCATTTGAGTCGGGATATTAGCAATGTCTACACCTGCTTGGTCCTCGGCGTGTAAATAACTGAGGTGGCCGCTAACTTTTAATGAAGGCATAGGTTTCCAATTGGCATTCATTTCTGCTCCCCAGTTGGTTTGTTCTCCAATATTCACTGATTGCTGTATACCACCAATAGTCTCCCTATGTTCAATTAGGTCTCTAAGTTTTGAACGATACATACTAAAACTCAAAAAGGCTTCAGGTGTCAGTTGCATATTAAGGTTTATACCTAACTCTCCAATGTTGACTTTTTCTGGTTTTAAATCGGGGTTGCCAATTGCTGCTGGATTATTCTGTGAGTAGAGTTCAACAAAGCTGGGTGCACGAAAGGCTGAACCATAAAATAATTTAAGTTGGGTGTTTTCGTTTAAAGACCAACTTAATCCAAGTCTAGGATTGAAAGTATCTCCTATGTCAGAATATTGGTCCACCCGCCCACCAATAGTGGCCCGCCATTTGGGCGTAATCTGCCACTGATCTTCAAAAGAAATATGAGTTAGATTTTGGTCTAAATGGGGTAAATAAGCATAGGGGGTAAAACTAACATCAGTTAACGTGCCATCTACTACTCCTTCCGTACCGTCAATCACGCTTGGACCAAAGTTCTTGCGTTCTTTAGGACGAAAATGTGTTCTTTGAGTGCCCACGTCTACGCGAATGTGATGATTGTTAAACTGAGTGTTTAAGTAGGTTAAGTTGATACTTGATTGACTACCTTCGTTGCCTGGTGCGCCTATGTACCCGTCTGGAAAGCTCACTAAACCGTTTGGGTTAACAAAATCAATGTTGCCGTCAATGCCAATAGGAAAAACAGACCCTGCTGGAAACACATGTAAAAAGGTACGAGAGGTTTGATCAGAGTGCTCTAGTTTCGCTGTTAGATTATGCGCATTTCCCTCGAGTATTGAATAGGTTATTTTATATTGAGTGTTTTTACTCGATCCTGTTCCAGTTGGATCTAAAGCTTGGGCTACGCCAGCACCTAACCCCAAATCAGAGTTTGACCAATGAAACGCTTGTAAGGTTAGTTTTTTCCAGTTAACAATGGCATTAAGCTGATCGACTTTATAATGTTCATTGATTCTACCTGGAGCGAGACTGGCTTGGGTACCAAAAATTTCATCGAAAGTACTTTGAAGATCGCTACTGACAACTTTATTAGGGTCATCATTCGAACGTTGATGTTCGAAAGACACACTCCAACTGCCATCAGTAAATTCACCAGAATGGCTAAAGCCGGCATCAAAACTATCAAAACTACCGGTTCGTAGGTGTACCTTTTTATTCACCTGCTTTTTACTAACGAGGTTTATAATGCCACCTAAAGCATCGGCGCCGTAAATAGCCGAGCCGGGGCCTCGAATTATCTCGATTCGAGAAAATCCAGCCAGTAATAGCCTATTTCCGAGGAAACTTCCCGAGTTTTGTAGATATTTGAAGGGGCTGCCATCAATTAATACTAAAATCTGTTGTCCTTCAGAGCCTGATACACCTCTGATGACGGGAATATTTGTGGTAATACCTATAGCTCTTTTTTTGATATGAATACCCGCGACATTAGCTAAAACATCATTTAACTCTCTTGCTCCTGAGGCTTGCCATTCTTCTTGATAGATAACAGAAACACTCGCTGGGGAGTCTTTTAGGGGTTGTTCATAGCCACTAGCTGCGGTAACGACTCTTACTTCAAGTAATTCTTCTAAGGATAAGGAAAACATATCTAACTGTTCTGCTTTGGAGCTAAATGATAGCCCTGCAGCTACAACACAAACCGTTAATTGTTTTAGTTTCATTTATAACCTCGTATATAGACATTATCCGTTTAAATATTTTCTATATACTTTAGATATTTACAACATGGTGCACAGTGTAGTTAGAGAAGTGTTGAGATTCAATCATCATGTTATAAATCAATCGTTTGAATTATAAGCAATTTTAAGTGATGGGTAGTTAAACGCCCCATTTATGAGGCGTTAAGACGATATAAAATATATTGTAATGACAATTAGGCTACTCACAAAAAAGAAACTAATTTTAGTCTAATTATGAATTAGTTCCTTTTGATAAATCGCAAGTTAAGCCCGTATTGAATTCTTTTCGAGTTTAAATGTTTACCAATGACTCTCTAGTTAAGTCTTTAATAGTTTTTGCACCCGTTAAGGTCATAGCTACACGCATTTCTTTATCGTATAAATCAAGCAAGTTTTCTACCCCTTTTTGACCATGTGTAGCTAGTGCATAGATATACGAGCGGCCGAGTAGGGTGCAATCTGCGCCTAAAGCTAACATTCTAACTACATCTAAACCCGTTCTTATACCCGAGTCGGCAAAAATTGTGAGGTCGCCTTTGACTGCATCCGCTATTTCAGGCAAGGCCTTTGCGGAAGACATGACACCATCTAATTGTCTGCCACCATGATTAGAAACCACGATCCCGTTAGCCCCAAAACTTACCGCATCTTTGGCATCTTGTTTATCAAGAATACCTTTGATAACCATAGGCCCATCCCAAAAATCTCTTATCCATTCTAGATCTTTCCAGCTAATAGATGGATCAAAGTTTTCGCCTAACCAACCAATATAATCTTCAAGTTTGGTCGGTTCACCGCGATAGGTTGAGATATTGCCTAGATCATGAGGTTTACCAAATAGACCAACATCAAATGCCCATTGTGGATGGCGCATGGCTTGAAATACTCGACGAGCTGCCGCATTCGGCCCACTCATTCCTGAATGCATATCACGGTATCGAGCACCAGGCACTGGCATATCAACGGTAAACACTAACGTAGTTACTCCAGCTGCTTTGGCTCGTTCAAGTACGTTTTTCATAAAACCACGGTCTTTAAGTACGTACAACTGAAACCACATGGGCCTTTCTATTTTAGGCGCCACTTCTTCAATAGGACACACTGACACAGTAGACATAATAAAAGGCAGACCTTTATTATCAGCAGCTTTAGCGGCTTGTACCTCACCTCTTCGGGCATACATGCCGGTTAATCCAACTGGCGCTAGTGCAATAGGTAACTTTAGATCTTCTCCAAATACCTGTGTGCTTAAATCTAATTCTGACATGTCATTTAGTACGCGTTGGCGTAAGGCCACTTCAGCAAGATCTTGGGTATTACGTTTTAGAGTGTGTTCTCCATATGATCCACCATCAATGTAATGGAATAAAAATGGCGGTAGTTTTGCTTTAGCCGCTTTTCGATAATCGGTGGAGGCAGAAATGATCATGTTTAAAATCCTAAATAGTATAAAACAACTTATTTATCTAATTTATCTCTTTCTTTTTTGTTTATAAATAGAAATAATGAAAATAATTATTTCCAAATATGGATGAATCATGCAAGCGAATGACTTAATATTGTTTTCTCAAGTAATAGAACTCGGCAGTTTTAGTAAGGCAGCACAAGCTAATAATTTGACAAACTCAGTAGTAAGTAAACGTATTGCGCGTCTTGAAGCGTCGCTTGGCATACAGTTGTTGTATCGCACCACACGTAAACTTACTTTAACTGAGGCAGGCAGGGCTTTAGCGCTAAGAGCTAAGTTGATTCACCAAGCTACAGCAGAAGCTGCGGATGCTGTGTCTGGGTTTGGTGAAAAAGTGACGGGACATATTAAAATGTCTGTGCCAACTATTTCTGGTGACTTAATACTTGCCGAAGCCATTGGTGAGTTTTGTGAGTCTCATCAAGGAGTGTCGGTCGATATGTCTTTGGACAATCAATTCGTTGATTTAATTGATGGTGGTTACGATCTTGTTGTTAGAACAGGGCACTTGGAAGATTCAAGTCTCATAGCGCGACATATTATTGATTCTGAATGGGTGGTATGTGCTTCACCTTCTTACCTAGCAAAATTCGGCAAACCCAAACAACCGCAAAAATTAGTGGAACATAATTGTTTACGATATACCTATCAATCAAGTGGTGCGAGTGATTGGGAATTCAAATCGTCAAAGGAACATTATTTTGTAAAAGTTTCTGGTGGGTTTTCGACTAACAACGCGGCTGCTTTACGCAAAGCTTCATTAGGTGGATATGGCATTGCTTATGTTCCGAGATGCCTGGTTTATCATGATTTGAACGAGGGAAGGCTCATCGATTTGTTTCCGGATTTAGTGGGCAAAAAACTAGGTGTCTACGCCGTGTACCCTTTTACCAAACAAGTGCCTAATAAAATTAAACTATTGATAGAGCACATCAAAGATAGATATATAGCTAACTCACAGTATTTTATGTCGATTTAACAGACGCCTCGAGCAGTGCCGATATGTCATTTTCAGGCAGTGGTTTAGACCAGTGATAACCTTGCCCTAAGTCACAGCCAAGGGTCATTAGTTTTTCTAGTGTCTCTTGATTTTCGACACCTTCACCTACTGTTTCTAGTCCTAAACTTTTAGCCATATTAATAATAGCTTTAACTAATGAATCATCATGCTCTGAATTACCCATAGAAGTAATAAAGGAGCGATCTATTTTAAGTTTATTAGCACTAAAGTTACGTAGATAACCCAGATTAGAATACCCTGTGCCAAAGTCGTCAATCGCTATAGTTACCCCTAATTGGCTAAGGCCTTTTAACTGCTGTTGAATTTGCTCTGATTCGTCAATTAGCAAAGACTCGGTTAATTCTAACTCTAAGGCTTGTGGTGGCAGATTTGCATCTTTCAGTGCTTCTTGGACTATATGTTGTAACTGACCGTCTTTAAATTGTATAACCGAAATATTCACTGCAATCCGTAAGTTGGGTAGGTTGACCTGTCTTTGTTGCGCACAAAACAGGCAAGATTGTTTAATTACCCAAGTGCCTAATTCATTAATCAATCCACTACTTTCAGCTAGCGGTATAAATTGGTCCGGCCCAATTATGCTGCCATCGGCTTGTGGCCATCGTAATAGGGCTTCAACTGTGGTTATTTCCCCCGTAGCAAAAGTAATCATGGGTTGATAATAAAGTGTGAATTGCTCTTGATTGACTGCTGGTCGCAGAAGTTGTAACAGCTTAAACTTTTCTTCACTGGCTATATCTAAATTTTTATCGTAGAAATGGTATGTATTTTTGCCGTCTTTTTTAGCTTGATACATAGCAATATCAGCCTTACGACAAAGTTGTTTAAAATCATTGCCATCCTCTGGTGCACAAGCAATGCCCATAGAAGCGGACACCACCACTTGAGTATGCAGAATTTCAAATGTTGATGAACAATGTTCAATTAAAGTTTGCGCGGTTTGGGTTAATTTTTGCTTGTCAGTATAAGGGATTAATACTAAAAACTCGTCTCCACCAAATCTTATTAAGTATTGATTCGTCGATAAGGCAGCACTTAACTTTTGAGTGAGCTGTTCTAATAATTGGTCACCTGCACCATGACCCAGCGCATCGTTAATGGGTTTAAAATTGTCTAAATCGATAAACAAAAGAGCAAGTTTTTGCTTTTTTTGCTGACACAAAGTTAATGATTGTAAAAATAGCTCTTCGCCATAAAGTCTATTTGGAAGGTTAGTTAAGGTGTCATGGTGAGCCAAGTGCTGAATTTGCTCGCGGCTGCGTTGAACTTTTGCGTTTTCAGCTTGTAAAGATAACATTAGACGTTTTATATCTCGGACTAATATATAAACACTAAAGCCAGTAACAATTAATATCACTAAAATAAAGAGTAGATGCGGCCAACTTAAACTTGGAATATGCGGGATCACAAACCCTTCAAGTGTTAACCAAGCAAGTAAAACACACAGGATAATTATAAAAGACAAAACGGATAAAAATAAACCAACGCCTCCTAAAGTAGCGGCAAAAACTAAAAGAGCAGGGTAGCCAAGGATAGCAAGGTCAAACAAGCTCGCTCCAGTGAGAGCCAAAGAAAACAACATAGCTGCCAAAGAGACTAATAAAATATAGGCCGACGTTGTGGTTTTATGTTTGTAGGCAAAAATTAAAGCCAATAAAAGACTGCTTAATCCAATAGCAAAAATACTAAATGTGATCCCTCTTGCGACTATCAGAGAAGTCCCTAAACCAATAGCTGTAACTGCTGATATTTGCATCAGCCTGCGTCTATGGTATTGACTTAGTACATTGTTTTGCTTCATCTGATTTGACATCTCAAAAGGGCCCCTATTTTTATAGACAAAAAGGAAATGTTGATAAAGAGTACAAATACTCTAACCCTTTAATCCTTAAAATCCAATCGTCACATTTTATACAATTACTTTATCACTTAACCAAACCACTGCTGGTAAAAAGTGAATTCACCAATTTAAATTTTGCTTAATTAATTGAGTGAGAGTTCGCGCATTTTTGACATGTTGCTCAACCCTTGGGTGAGCGCCATAACCGGTAAATTTGAACTGTAATGTATCGATTTTGGCTTGTTCACCTTGTTTTAAAGCGTCGTGTTTAATTTGCGCGACAGCTTGCTCAATATAACTTGGCCAAATTTGATTCTCTGTAGCATCCATACTGCCGATTGCACAGATGAAAAAAGCATTTGGGTGCAGGGCTCTTAGTGTTTCAATAAAGGTTTTATAGTGTTGAGTAATTTGACTGGGTGTGGCCTCTATTCTTTTTTGATCATCAATTATCCAACTATCGTTTTGACCTAAGTTAACCACCACTACATCGGGTTGCCATTGGCTGAAATTCCATTGACTATCATTGTTATTTTCAGCTGTTATTTGGTCATAGTACTCAGGCATAATAAAATCGAACCAACTGATTATGAAACCTATTCCACTCTTGGCAATACTGTGAAAATCAGCATCGAGTGCTCTTGCTGTTATGGCCGCATAAGACAAATAGTGATTTTTTTCGACCGCTTTGTCATCTGCCAAATTGTGCGGGGCCTCATTACCCATACCTACGGTAATTGAATCACCATAAAACGAAATCTTACGAGTATTTGAGTCTGCTAATGGCACTAACTTTGAGTTATCAGCTAATTCCAGTCCTAAGAAGTTTGTTCCTCCTTCAGCACCTTCTGTGCGTTTAAATATCTCTACTTCAGTCTCTTCTGTCTCTAACATATGACTTAAGTCATAAACATGTTTCCCAGTCTTCGCTGATAACACATAAGGGTAGTCGTTTTGCCCGTTAAAAATAACATTATAAAAATTTAAGCCTTTATCATCATTTAAGGTGATTGCGAGTTTATTACCTGTCATTCGAAATTTTATACTGGTACCAGGCCATGAAAGGTAAGGCTGTTGGGGGTTAGAGAAGTCAATTCTTCCAGTAAAGTGAAAGTGTGAGTTGTCTGCTTTAATGACGGTATTAGCAAAACAGCTTGATTGCACACCAATGGTCAACAATAAAGCGCTAATGCTGATGAGGCTTTTTAAAAAACGCATGTAATATCCTTTTTATTCTTTAGGTGAAGTTTAAAGTGTTAGATAGATAACGAAAAGCTTATTTCAGGATTTAAATCATTCGATTTCATTGTATGCAAACGTTAAGCTATTCATTCTGTTTTTTGAGTAGCGAAGTGTATGAAATTTAATCTGGTATTTGCCGTCTGTGTTTTGTTTTCGAATCATGTGCAAGCAAAGTGGACCTCTGCCAATGCGTCCATCATGGGCACCAATATTCATGTGGAAGTATGGGCGGAAGAAGCTAGTTTAGCTGAAAATGCTATTCAAACGGTGTTTGATGAAATGCAGCGGATAAATCAGCTCATGAGCCCCTATATTGAAAGCAGTGAGTTGTCCAAAATTAACAGGCTTGCGGCACTAAAACCGGTGATAGTTTCTGAAGAAATGTTTAACTTAATTGAATTGTCTGTAGGACTGTCAATGGAGACGGAAGGTGCATTCGATATCACCTTCGCAAGTGTGGGATTTTTGTATAACTACCAAGAAAAAATTAAGCCTAAAACGGTACAATTTAACCAAGCAGTAAAGGCGATTGATTATCGGCACATACATCTAAACCCAAAGAAAACCAGTGTTGCTTTTGACCATCCTGATGTGAAAATTGATTTGGGTGGCATTGCCAAAGGGCACGTAGTGGATACAAGTATTGAGTTATTAAAAGGACTCGGTATTCAACATGCGTTAGTGACAGCAGGGGGCGATACCAAATTATTAGGTGATAGGCGAGGGCGTCCATGGATGGTGGGAATTCGCGACCCTCGTAATAAAGATAAACAAGCTGTTACTTTGCCGTTAAGTGATAACGCTATTTCTACTTCCGGTGACTATGAACGTTATTTTGAACAAGATGGAGAGCGATATCATCACATATTGTCTCCAAAAACCGGCAAGTCAGTTCATGAAGTACAAAGTGTATCGATTATTGGAAAGCGCAGTACCTTAAATGATGGTTTGTCTACAGCGGTGTTTGTATTAGGCGTGCAAGCCGGTATGGATTTAATTAATAAAACCCCAGGATACGAAGCCATTATCATGGACAAACACAGAAAAATGCATTATTCCAAAGAGTTAAAACGTTAAGCGACTGGTTTAATCTTCTTACTCAACCACTCAACCACTCAACCACTCAACCACTCAACCACTCAAGACAGTTACTCAGGTTTCTCGTTGCTAGCGAGAACCCATTAAATCGTGCCGTTCACTATAGGTTCAAAGGCTGTTAGGCTGTCCATCAAGGTACTATTACCCAGGCCATTACTGGGGAAGAAGTTGGAAAACTGGCCTTGTTCACCATGCAAAGCTAAGTAGTTTAGTATGATGGTTTCAACTAACAAATTTACGTTGTTGGCAGCTGGGGTTGAGGCGGTTTCTACCGCGCCATCTCGGCGCATGTAACCTATTTGCTGATGCTGAGCTTGCATCTCTGGTGTGGCACCAATCAATTGAGGTGTGCCGCCTGGGTTGTACACTAAAAAGAATGATGAGGCGGTAGAGGAGTTATCACCCGTCCATACACCTTTACCTCGGCCGTTGACACTGTCGTCTATCATACCATTACTAAAGACGGAGCCGTCTGAACATACATACATCATAAGTGGTAAGCCCATTCTGGCGGCGTACTCTAAACAAGCACCCATACAGCGGCCTGCTCTTAAATCACGCACTTCACCTGTTGATCTGTCACCCGTGTGGTAATCATATCCACCCATTGTCACTGTGCCTGCGCCAGCCAAACCGTTAATCACTAGTTTCATAACGGCGGCGGTTTTTCTAAACTCACCATCGCTGTCAAATTCTTCTTGGGTGAATATGCCATTTTCACCTACAATGTCAGCGTCTTGAACGGGATCTAAGGTACTAGGATCGCCGAATCTATCAGCAATGTCGGCACTTTTTACGTAGCCACAACGCACCATGTCTTTGAGCACGTCATCAGTGGTTATTTGGGTGTTGACTTTATTTAGTTTCATGTCACTGATCCGTTGGATCGATTCCATTACTGCTACCGAATCTTGTTGGTTTAATAAACCAATTAGATCGCCTGTATCAACTAGGCCAGTTACATCAGAAGGCCTATCCACTTTAGTAGGTCGTTTGCTAGCGTCGATCATAGCTGCTGGTGACATTGAGTTGCCTCCTGAGTCTGAATTTCGCGAGCCTATTAAGGTTAATAACGAACCATCCGCTCCGACTTTGTTGATGCCGTACATAGGGTTGTGAGGATTATTGCCAGTATCATTTTCTGAGCGAGCGGGGATAACTGCGCCATTTATGTTGACTCTATTGGTCACGCTGACTTTTTCTAAAATGCCTCGCAAAATTCCACTGTCACTGTGAAAGGAT
Organism: Paraglaciecola sp.; assembly: GCF_051252315.1. Lineage (GTDB taxonomy): Bacteria > Pseudomonadota > Gammaproteobacteria > Enterobacterales > Alteromonadaceae > Paraglaciecola. Next base: position 17,554 of record NZ_JBPOFP010000039.1, read on the forward strand.
AAGCCAAGCTCCGAATTGATAAAGTCACTTAAACCAGTGTCTGGATTAGCAATAGATGGCACCATGTCACCAGGTAAGCCTTGTCGGCTGTAACCGGCAGTATTAAGAAAATCTAATTGACCACCTCGGCCACCTACTAACACGTTAGAGCCAGCAATATTGGCTCCACCTGCTAAGTCAAACACAATAAACGGGATTTTCCCTGCACCTTGAGTGGCAATGCCGCAAGATTCTTTTAATGCTTCCAAATCAGCCGATAGACTGGCGTTAGCTGATTGAGGTGTAAATAAATTAAGCGCCGAACCACCCATAACGGTTGCCATACCTGCACAAAAACCTTGAGCTATAAATTCTCGACGTGTAGTTGGCCTGCCATGATCTTCATGTAACAGTGGTGCGTCAGCATTGTTTGTGGCTTTTTTAGCTGCAGCGGTGAGTTCTTTATTTGATTTAGTAAACATGTTTTTAGTCCTCACTGAATTAACATTGCAGCACTGCCCAATACGGCAGCACAACTGGCTTTTACAATGGTTTGAGTATATTGAGCATCACACACTTTGCCATCAGAACAATCTGTAAGTCGGGTGATCAGGTTGTTGAGTTCGATCTCTACTTCATCCTGCTCAGGCTGACTGCTGACGTTATTACCTAACATATTGTCGATTAAGACTGACGTGAGTTGCTGCCTGTTGTCACTAGTAAAGGCAGTGTTAGCTGGCAGGCTAAAATCAAACTCTTGAAAGTAATCTGTTCTCATGGTGGGAGAAGACACTAAGGCGTCACAATATTTAATCGCTAATTGGGTAATAGCCATTTGGTTAGAGGCTAAGAAACTGCCGATATTTGTCACTGAAGGCAGTTGCTGTGACAGCGTATCAAAGGTTTGTTTAGTGGCAGTGTTTGACAAAGGTACCTTTGTCATAGCCGCCATACTGGCATTAATTTCAGCGAAGTTTTTCACACCTATATCAGATTGTGCCTGCAAATCATTGGGCAATGCTGGGGTAGGGGGCTGAGCGGCTACTTTAATGTTCTCAAATTCACCAATACGCTCAAATACCAAGAAAAACTCATCTGCTGTAGGTCCTTTTTCTACTTGAACTAAGGTGCCTAACCTAGATAGAGGTTGGCCTTCTCCTGTTATGTAATCGTCGTTATTTAATTGGGTGTCGAGGTTAGCGTAGGCTTGGCCAAATGGAAGTTCACGACCATTGATGCCAATACGTAAACTACGAATCGACACGTCAGGAATACTAGCGTCAGCGTTTAGGTTATAGAAAAATGGTTCAGCGAATAAATAACTGTAACTATCGAACTGACTGACTTCAAAAACCAAATAACTTTGCTCGAGGGCGATGAGTTCACTGACGTTAAACAGTAAAAAATACTTTTGGCCAATACCTGCATCAAAGTTTTTGGTGATTTGTTCGGTTTCTAATACACGATTATGGATCGCGACCATGCGTATAGTGCCCGCCCAAGGCACATCTCCAGACACCTCATTCCCTAACACTAAAGCAAAGCTGTCATCCCATTCACTTAATATGGCGCCGACTTGTTCATCATTGTCATCAGTAAATTGGCCATTAACATAAATTTGACGGCCACTAATTGGGCTAAAATTAATCACTACATGTTGTAGAGCTGCTTGCAAATCTTCATCAGCATCAGCAGTCGACATCATAGGCATACCATTACTGTCAGCTTGGTCAGAGCGTAATAAAGTGTTGTAATTATAAAGGGTTTGGCCAACTGTAAAGTTACGTCTGTCTTTACCTCCAGAGTAACTTACTATTCGGGCGGGCCCTTCTTGGGTGACATTGGCTGGCGCGACCCAAGTTTCAATAGAAAACTCTCCAGTAGCTGTGATTAAATCGTGGATCTTTTTACTGTTGGTGGTTGATCCTTGTGCTTTACCATTGGCCAGTTGAATGCCGTATCCACCCACCCAGTCGTATTGGCCACTTAAGGTTAAGTTGAGCGCTGGTTCAACACCACTGGTATCAAATGCGGTATTGCCTGCCCCTGTCTTAAATTCCCATTTAGCGATCAAATTAGTTTCAAATCGGCCTCCGCCAGAGGCGAGAGTGCCATCAAACAGGGTTAAGGCCTTTGAATTGACTAGTTGTTGATCTAGTTCGGTAGTTTCAATTTGGTCCGCCATTGATTGAATGGCGTCAATTAGGCTTTGGGCATCACTCGAACAATTAGTCCAACAGTTATGAAACTCATCACGTACTCTGCCTACAATTCTTGAATCTGCGGGTGAATCAAGGTTGAGTCTGGGAATAGATGCCTCATAAGCTTCAGTTTGATCTGATGAAGCGATGTACGGTGAAATGGGTATAGCAGCTGAGTTGGTATGACAGCTAGCGCAATAAGTCTCTAATAACGGAAAAATAGTAGTTTCAAATAAACTAGAATCCACTGGAAAGTTTTTATTAGCTCCTGGATCTTTATCCACAGGGGCTTGCAAGGCAATTTCAGTGGCAGCCTGTTCATTGTTACCCCAGTTGGCAATCCAAGTAGTCATAATATCAGCACATGCCTGGTCACTGTCTAACCAACAATTGTGTCCTTCAGCGACTTTAGTCACCAATATTGAATCTTGTGGACTAGTGAGAGAAACCAAGGGGTTGGTGTCTGTGTAAGCTAAGTTAATATCATCATTGCGAGCGAAATTTGGAGATTGTTCACCTTGAATGTGACAGGCACCGCAGCGTTCCTCTGTCGCTATGTTGTCCCACAAAGCCAACTTAAAGTTTTGAATATCTTCAGTGGTGGCAGCAGGGCCAGAGTAGTTAATCACCGGTTGTTCTTTAGCGGGAGGTAAAGGTGTTTCAACAACTTGAGTATCGCCACCCCCACAGCCTGTTAGTAAAACGCTGAGAGTTAGACCAATGCAAAGATTAAGAGCCAAATGAAACTTAGTACTGTTTGTAATAGGAAATTTATTCATGGTTATTCTCCCTTACAGTAGTTAGCAGCATCAGCAAAGACGGTCTTTATTTTGTAGCCGTCCGCCTGAAAGTTATTCACCATTAAATTAATTTGGCTGCGGTCTGCACTGTCTTGAGGTTGTCGTAAACACACATTTTCGAACACTTTTTCTACTTGGCAATGGGAAAACTTTTGACTGTGTGCTAGTTCTTGTCCCATGCTCTTGGCACCGTTTCCTGAGCCTGTTAGAGATTCATCCCAACCTAAAAACTGATTGATGCCGGTGCGCCAATAGTTGTCCCATTTGTCGTCTGGGGTGATAAAACCAAAGGGAAAATTGTTACTGTTAATATGGTATTTTCTTTGTACTCGCGTGCCTGTATCTGCGTCCATTTGGCCATTGGCGTTGTATTGTAAATTACCGTTGTCACCATTTGGATCCGAATCTACATTGTATTGATATTCGTAATAGGCGAAAGACTGGGCAAGGGGATCCATGCCTGAATGGCAACCTACACATGAATTAATGAATATTCGGCTGTCTCCGCCTGGGCTACGACTTAAATCTTGCCTAATTCTGTCGGGTGGTAAACTGGTATCTTTTAGGCCTTCTAAGTCAGTACACAAATGATTCATTAAGGTAAAACGGAACATGGCACGATTGGTTCCATCTTTAAAAAAGGATTTTGCTGCAGCACGGGTTGTCATAACGCCTGCAGTTGCTTCAGCTGGAAGCCCAGTAGTAGATGATTGGGTGGTTTGTACTAACGCTGTTTGTAAATTGATGCTCTGATCTTCTAATGCTTGATACAAATTATTGTTGTTGTTTGAGTAGGCTGGCAGCCCTAGGTTATTGTCTGCTACATACAGAATATCACCGCTCAATATTTGTCTAAAATCAATGTCGTCTCTAGCAATTCCGATAACAGTTGCTGTGTAATCGTTAAGCGGCACAAATATATCGGCCTCTTCATTGGTCCATGGTGTGACCCAGTTTTTGAGCGTAACGTTGTAAAAACTTGGGGTGTCCATGGCTATTTCTGCAGCTGCCGAAAATTCACCATTCTCAATCAAAGAACTCATTTGATTTAACACGCCTGTGGTCGCAGGCACGCCTGCCAACCTGTCATGGATCCGTTTGGCTTGTTCTAAGCTACCCGCATTTAGGTTGGTTGCAGTGATGAAACTGATTGCAAACAAAACCGAACTAATGGTCAAAGGTTTAACTCGGAATATAGTTTTAGGTTTAATTGGGATACTACTGCCAATTTGTTTAATAGATGATTTCAAATTGGAACTCCTCTTACCGTCAAAAACGGAAATATGTGGCTTATATGGGTTTTAGTCCAAAACAGTTTTTATGACAATCTCGCTAAAACATGAAAGGTATGTACTTTCATTCCTATCATCATGTTTTTGTCGTGTAAACACGTATTATGGGTTGGTGTTTCTAAATTCTGGGTATTTAAATGTACCCTTATGGAAAGGTGCTCGTTGAGCATGTTTTAAGCCAATTGTATTAAGTCTTTGTAATTTATATAAATTTTATTTTTTGATTAAGGTGCTTTGATAAATTCAATTGTTTTGTGTCTTTAATTAATGACTGAATTCCATTAGCTAGGTTGTTAAATTGAAAGAAAACAGTAGTAGGAAGTTGTATTTGTTTTTGTTTTTCAATGGTTTAAGTTGTTTTTCCAGGTTTGGTATGTGTGTATTTAAATACATACACCTTAAATCAAAGTTGTACATTTTAAAAAATATATTATTTGGAGTCGCTGTGTAAGTCATAATTTTATTGACCTTAGGCCAACAGGTATTAAAGTCTATTCCTATTGATGAAACAACAAATTGTTCATCAAAGCACTTAATGCAAGTATCTGTGGCCTATTGATAGATAACGTAGCTGGTTGTAGACAGTTTTTGTTTATGTCCGTTATTGCTAGTCTATTATTCATAAAATTGTTTTATCAACATGAGCATTTACGTTTTGACAGATTGGTTTGCACCTACTCAAATATCAAAGTTTTGGAAACACATACTGATTGCTTTATTGTGTTTGCCATTGATTGGGTGTGGGTCAGATATTAGTGTAGAGCCTTCTTCCCAAGAGCCTGATCCTGTTGTTGTTGATATTCCTATCGCTTTTATTAAACGCACTTTACCTGTTGACGAAGATGGTCAGCCTTTTGAATTTGATTTGAGAGAACCGAGTCAATTTGTGCCGGGCGCGGCGATTTATATAAAGGCTCGTGCTGGCGTTTCTGAAATTGAAGTGAATATAACCGATAGGGCATTTTCAGCCATAAGTGACAGTGACGCTGAAACAGAAAACGCTGTGGAACAAGTCGCACCTTATGATGTTAAGGATTTAGAAACTTCTTATGATTCCAATCGCCTTTTATTTTCTATGCGAGCCCCAGAAGACCCAGAACTTGATGAAGACGAGCAGCCAACTTGGAATTTATGGGAATACAATCGAGTAACCGATGATTTAAGGCGGATTATCCGTTCTGATTTAGTGGCTGAACAAGGTGAAGATACCGCTCCAGTTTATTTGCCTGATGGGCGAATTATGTTTAGCTCGACTCGTCAGCGCACTAACCAAGCTATTTTATTGGATGAGGGAAAACCTCAATATGCTGGTTTAGAAGAAAGCCTTAGGCGAACTGCTTCGGTGTTACATGTGATTAATAGTGATGGCACGGGTATTGAACAAGTATCTTTTAATCAGAGTCATGATTTAGATCCAGTAGTACTGCAAAACGGTAAAGTATTGTTTAGTCGATGGGATCAGTCTGCTGGCGACAAAGGTATCCATTTGTATCAAATGAACCCAGACGGCAGTGAATTAGAAATTGTTTACGGGCGCCATAGTCATAATCAAGAAACCTCACCTCAGTCTTTACAGTTTGTGCAAGCGAGAGAAACGCCTGACAATCAGATTTTGTTAAGTCTGTTGCCTTATGAGCAATCTAGATTAGGGACAGATATTGTTAATATTGATGTCACAAACTTTGTTGATAATAACACGCCTAGTGCAATGAGCCCTGGTATGAGTGGGCCTGCTCAACGTTCTGCATTATTCGACAATGTTGACATAAACAGTGAAATTTCACCTGGCGGATATTTTGCTGCTGTCTATCCATTATGGGATGGCAGTGGCAGACAGTTGTTTACTTGGAGTCAATGTAGGGTTTTTGAACCTGAGCAGGTCGTCGAAGAAACCACCGAAGAAAGTTCTGAGGAAATATCTGAGGAAGTATCCGAAGAGATTGAGGAATTACCCCTTGAAGAAACTCAAGCCGAGCGAAAAGTATTGCCATGTAATAATGAATTATTAGCATTGGAAGATATTGAAGTGGCGCCAGAGCTTTATGGCTTATGGATTTATGACCCAGCAGAAAACACTCAAACACCTGTGGTTGTGCCTCAAGAAGGTGTTGCCTATACAGAAGTAGTGGCGATGGAAACCAGAGCTGTGCCTGCTAACGCACAGCAAGCTGCTGAATTTGATACTGAATTAGAAGGTTTAAATAACGGTGCCTTACATATTCGCAGTGTTTACGACATGGCGGGGGTAGACACCACACCCAATGGATTAACCGTTATGGCAGATCCCAATCAAACTTCTGCTGATAATAGGCCTGCTCGTTTTATTCGAGTGATTAAAGGGGTATCTATCCCGGATGAGGACACTTTGGATTTTGATAATGATGGATTTGGCCGTAATCGAAATCAACTCATGCGAGAAATTGTAGGATATGTGCCCGTTGAACCAGATGGTTCGGCTAAATTTCAAATACCGGCAAATGTGCCAATTGCTATTAGTGTGCTAGATGTAAATGGACATAGAATAGGACAAAGACATAATAATTGGCTACAAGTGGCTCCGGGTGAAGTTAAAACTTGTAATGGTTGTCACGATCCTAACAGCACGGCTCCCCATGGTCGATTGGACGCCGAGCCAGCTTCTATTAATCTAGGTGCTGCATCTACTGGTGTGCCATTTCCAAATACCCATCCAGATTTGTTTGCAGATGCAGGCGATACCATGGCACAAACTGCCACTCGTATAAATCAAATTCCTTATCCAGCCGCTGATATTCATTATAACGATATTTGGACTAACCCTGAGCTACAAACTCCTAGTGCTGAGTTTGTTCTGGCTTATCAAGATATGCAAAGTGCTATTCCAATTTCAGCAAGTTGCGGGCAAGATTGGACTAATCTATGCCGAATTACGGTTAATTATCCAATGCATATTCAACCTCTTTTTGATTTACCAAGACAAGTGTTTGATGACTTGGGCGAGCTGGTCGAAGACCAAACTTGTGTATCTTGCCATAACAATGTGGACATTGATGGGGTGGCACAGGTTCCAGCGGGGCAGCTTGATTTAAGATCTAATCCTTCTACCGACAATGCAGACTTGTTGACCAGTTATCGCGAATTACTTTTTTCAGACAATGAACAGGAACTAGTGGATGGTGCCGTGATTGATAGATTAGTTGAAGTGTTCGATGCGGATGGTAATCAAGTCTTTGAAGTGGACGAAGATGGCGAATTAATTTTAGACGCTGAAGAGAATCCCATTCCCGTATTCAGGACTATTCGAGTAAACAATACTGTAAGTACAAATGGTGCTAGGTCTAGTTCACGCTTTTTTGCTCCGTTTGCTACTGGAGGCGCGCACGATGCTTGGTTATCGCCGGTAGAGCGTAAGTTATTAGCTGAGTGGATGGATATAGGTGCACAGAACTATAACAATCCATTTGATATTCCTGCGAATTGATCATGAACCAATCTTTCTTAAGGTTAATAACCTTTACCATAGTGCTGTGTTTTTCTTTTTTGGTCAAAGCAGAAACCGCAGACGTATTAATTACCCAGCCCTTTGTGAATGTACATACTGGGCCTTCAAGTGGTTACCCAGTGTTTCATATTATCGAAAAAGATGAATGGGTAACGGTTTTAAAAAGACGAACTGACTGGTTTAAGGTGTTATTGCCTAATAAACAACAAGGTTGGATTAAATTTGACGACCTGAGTAAAACACAAAGTGTAACGGGGGAAGTGACCTCCTTGTCTGATGGTAGTTTTGCAGATTTTTCTGAGCGCAGTTTCGAGTTAGCGGTATTCGCTGGAAAGGTTGACGCCGTTAATGCCTTAACTGTAGCTGGTACATGGGTTTGGACAGAAAATATTGCCACTGAATTAAGTTACACCCAGGCTTTAGGTGATTTTTCAGAAAATGAAATGGTCATGCTAAGGGTACAACACAGTATGTTTCCCGAGTGGCGGTTAAGTCCGTATTTTTCTTTAGGGGCGGGGTTAGTCAAAACCACGCCTAGAGCAAACTTAGTGCAAAGTGGTGACGAAACCAGAGACAGTGATGCCCTAGAGGTGGGACTGGGGTTTCGTTATTACATGAACCGTAATTTTTTAATTCGATTGGAATACAAGAATTTACTTGTGATTACTGATCGTGATGAACAACAGGAGTTAAATCAGTGGAATCTTGGTTTCGCGGTGTTTTTCTAAGTCTAGTATTAATCAGTATTAGTGCTTCAGCGCAACAAACAATAGGTGAGGATACTCAGGATGAATTAGATCGTCCTATGATCGTAGAGCCCAAAGTTGAACGACGGGATATAAACGAAGCAGATATCGATACTGAAGATTTTGAAGTGGGGATATTTGCTGGCGTCATCAGTATTGAGGACTTCTCGAACTCTTCTTTATTAGGTGCCCGATTGACCTACCACATCAGTGAAGGTTTTTTTACCGAAGCAAGTTATGCCCAGGCAACAGCGGGACAAACTAGCTTTGAGATCTTAAGTGGTGGCGCGCCATTTCTGACGGAAGAAGAACGAGACTACAGCTATTACGACTTGTCTTTGGGATATCGTTTTAGTGGTGAAACATTTATCACCCAAAACTGGGTGTTTAATTCTGATTTCTATATTCAAGCAGGGGCCGGGAGTACAACTTTTGGCAGTGATGACCGTTCAACTGTTTCAATTGGAGCGGGTTATCGTTTGTTACTCACAGATTGGTTAGTAGTGCGTATCGATGCGAAAGATCATATTTTCAAGAGTGAGTTAATAGGGCCTGAAAAAAACACCCATAACCTAGCTTTTAGTTTGGGGCTGTCAGTATTTTTCTGATTGAGTTGAAATTTAACGATTAATAAGTGCATGACCATTAACAAGGCATGAGTTTTAGTAAGGGCAAATTATGAAAATTGCAGTAAACAAAGTGATTAGTGTATTGGTATCGAGTTTCTTTTTAGTGGCAAGTATTAATACTTTTGCTAAATCAGAACATAAGCCAGCTCCTGATTTTACTCTGAAGAGTGCTCAAGGTGAAAACATGCGCTTGTCAGAACAAAGGGGAAACGTGGTACTCGTTAACTTCTGGGCGTCATGGTGCGGTCCGTGCCGAGAAGAGTTACCTAAAATGGAAAAGCTTCAGCAAGATTATCAAGACTTAGGTTTCACTATATTAGCTGTGAACGTAGATGAAGACTCCAGAAAAGCGAATATTTTGTTGGATGATATTAAAGTCAGTTACCCAATTCTTTTCGACCCTACAGCCAAACTTAGTAAGTTATATGATGTGAGTGCCATGCCGACTACGGTAATGATTGATCGCAATGGAAACCAAAGGTTATTGCACAAAGGTTACAAATCTGGTGATGAGAAAAAATACGCTAAGGCGATTAAAGCGTTAATACGCGAGTAATTTCATGCAAAGACTAATCAATAAAATTGTCAGTACGGCATTGCCTCTAATTGCTTTAACCAGCCTCACATTACTTAGCGGTTGTGTGAGTACGGTAGAACCATGGGTAAAACCCTATGAAAGAAGTAATTTAGCTGATCCAATTATGAGCCAATCTCGAAACCCAGTTACGGCTAGTTATATGAAACACGTATTGGAATCTCGAGAAGGTGCCAGAGGTGCTGAAGGTGGCGCTGGAGGTGGTTGTGGTTGTAATTAGACAATTTGTTCGGTTAACCGCCAGTATTGCTGTTTTTGCTACTGTTATTAGCGCTGGTATCGTTCAGGCTGCGGTATTACCTCAAGATCGCTCTGACGCCCTTTATCATTCTTATGAAGGTGATGGGGTCAGTATAGATGGACCTTCCATTCTATTGCGCAAAAAAATAGGTGATAAAGTTTCGCTGTCAGCCAATTATTATGTGGATAGCATTTCTGGTGCGTCAATTGATGTGCGAGCCACGGCCAGCGAATACATTGAAGAACGTACAGAAACGACTTTAGGCGCAGATTTTTTACATAATAAATCAATTTTTAGTGTGAGTTTCACGGCCAGTGACGAAAATGACTTTAAAGCCCGTTCGATGTACTTAGGTTTATCACAAGACTTTTTCGGCGATTTAACCACTCTGTCATTGAGTTACTCCCGAGGTCAGGATGAAATTGGTAAAACTGGCGATGAAAGCTTTTTAGAAGAAGCCGACAGACAAAAGTATGGATTGGGTATTACTCAAGTAGCCACCAAAAATCTTATTATGGGACTCACATTAGAAAACATATCAGACACAGGTTACCTAAATAATCCATATCGAAGTGTCAGGTTTTTGGACCCGAACGCTGCTCGCGGTTATCGATTTGTTACTGAAATTTATCCCAAATCCAGAACAAGTAATGCCTTGGCATTAACTGCCAATTATTATTTGGCACATAGAGCGTCTGTGTATGGTGAAGCTCGAGGTTATAAAGATAGCTGGGGCATACAAGGACAAAACATAAAGTTGGGTTATGTGCACACCTTTGGTGATGATTGGATAGTAGATGTCCGCAGTCGTTTTTATAGTCAAGACAAGGCCGATTTTTATCAAGATTTATTCACTCGCGAAAACCAATTTAACTTTATGGCTAGAGATAAAGAGTTAAGTACTTTTTCAAACGTTTCGGTAGGTTTAAGTGTGAGTTATGAAAAATCGTTACAAAGTTCTTCAATATTTAAAAAGTGGTCAGTTAATGGCGAAGTTGAACATATTCGCTTCGATTACGAAGATTTTCGAGATGTGTTAGCCGAAGGTCCAGTGGGAGAAGAACCTCTTTTCGCCTTTAATGCAAACGTTATTCGACTGTTTGTGTCTGTATGGTATTAGGAATCGAAATGAAAAATACACCTGTAATTTGGTTATTCAGTCTATTGTTTTTGTGCTCAGCTAATAGCTATGGGCAGGAGAGCGGTGATATCCCTGTAGCGAAACAGATCGAAGATCTAAAAAAGGAGATTATTGCCTTAAACCGTGACTTATTCATATTAGAAGAAGATTTGCTTTTTCCATCCAGTACTCAGTTAGCCGTTTATCTATCGGTAGACGTGGGCACTTATTTTCAACTTGATTCGGTAGAACTAAAAGTCAACAACAAAACTGTCACTCACTATTTGTATACCAAAAAACAAATATCTGCTTTACACAGAGGGGGTGTTCAAAAGCTGTATGTAGGCAATATTAATCAAGGAGAGCACGAAATCAGTGCCATTTTCCATGGTATTGGGCCTGAAAGCCGACCATACAAACGAGGTACTGTGCTCACTTTTGAAAAAGATGATGAAGCTAAGACATTAGAATTACAGATCCGCGACTCAAGTAAAAAGTTGCAGCCGAAATTTGAGGCGGTGGAACTTTAATTTATGGCTAATTTTTGCCAAAACTGGGCAATCATAATCAGAATGTTCTGGGATCTAAACGCTCATATTTTGATTAGAACTATATTTTTGATAAGCATGTTGGTAGCGCCAGTGTCTTTGGCATCTGAAGACGAATCATCGCAATCCAACAATGTGGATCACAAAACAGATCAAAAAAATACATTAGTTGATCAAATGTGGGGTGAAGTCTTATATGAATTTTATCAAGGTCATTCTCGTCAAGGTTTAGTGCAACTCGCAAAAAATTCTGATCTAGGTCAACATGGGCAGCAAGCACTAGTCGCAAAAGGTGGTATGAGTTTAGTCCACGGCTTAGTTACACAAGCTGAAGAGATTTTTGTGGCTTTAGCTGATGCTCAAGAGCCAGAGATACAAGCTCAAGCTTGGTTTTGGTTAACCAAGTCTTACTTTGATTCAGGGCAATGGCAAAAAGCGCAAGACGCAAGCCTAAAAACGGCAGGCTTTACTGAATTTTATAAGCAGCAAGAGTCGGAATTATTGTCTTATATGCAAGCTCAGATGCTGGTGGCACTTAGCAATCCAGCAGTAGAAGAGACGTTCGATAATAGTGCGTTTCAAGATATCTTCGAACGACTACCAGTAAACTCAGTTTATCGACCATACCTACTATACAATCGTGGTTTAATTCAATTAGAGCAGGGCGAATTATTTGACGCCATCGATACCTTTAAATTAGCGCAAAAGATAGTTGCACAAAGTGACAAAGTTAATTGGCGCGACTCTTGGTGGGGAGCTTGGACTCAAAAGTTTTGGGCGGACTCACAAGACTCTCTAAGTGATCCCGAGCGTGATGGATTAAATGACCGACTAAATCTAGCCATGGGTTATGCCAACTTAACTGAAGGCAGAACAGCTGAAGCGATGAACTACTTTGCCAATATTCGTCAGCATCAACAAGACAGTGCTAATGCGTTGTTAGGATATGCCCAAGCCCTTGCCCACGAAAAAAAGGTGCCTTTAGCTTTGTCTATTTGGCAAAAAATAAGTGTTGATTTTCCAGGCAGTATCTCGGCTTTACAATCTTTGTTGGCCATGGCCTGGCAGTTAGAGATAGCCGGTGATGAACAACAAGCCTGGGATAAATTACAAGTCGCAGAATCGCAACTGTCTCTTGCTAAACAAGATGTTTCGGTCACCTTTGAAAGACTAGAACAAGTAGACTTTTTAGACTCTATGCTAAGCAAAAGTGAAGAATTATCTGGTCGAGACCAAGAACAAGGTGATTTAGTACAGAGTACAATTCAAGTACAAACTTGGCCCAAAAGCCAAGTGGATATTTTACAAACTTTATTAGCTGGGCAACCTAAACAACAGCTTGAAAGTTGGTTAGAACTTAGTGAGGAACAAACACTCTTGGCGGTAAAACAAACTGATCTAGTTGGGTTTAAACGTCTATTAGATGAACGTAAACAAACGGCTATTTTTCGCGGTGAACAAGTGGCTAAAGCTAATGTTGCAGAACAGGTTGAGCTGCTACGGTCTCGAGTGGATAAACTTGAAAAAACCTTGCAGCTAGTTGAACAAAATCAAGATGCGAGTTTGTTAGCTAACGATACTCAAATCGAGCAGTTGAATCGATTAAAAAGAGCGAAAGACCGTTTATTGTCCATTAAGCAGGTGCGTGATTTGTCACCTAAGTATGCACAAAGACTGGCTAGAGTTGAAGGTCTTTTGACCTGGCATTTTGCCGATAATTTTGAACCTTTGTTGTGGCAGCACAAACAAACCATTGAACAGGCAAAAGTGTTGTTAGCCCAATCTGAACAGCGTAAAACCAGTTTACTCAATCGTTTAGCTTCACCCCCGTCATATCAAGTTGAGTATCAACAAATTTCCTTAATGCATGAGCGTATACAAGGGTTACAACAAAGATTAAAAGAGTTGAAACTTGCTCTTGTAGAAAACGTAACCAGTGAAGCACGGCAAGCCTTGTATAAAAGGACAGCTCAGTTAAAACAGGTAGAACTGAACATTCAATTAGCTAAGTTACGACTACAAGATAAAAACCGTAGTCAATTAAGTGAGGCTAATCATGGTTTATAACTGTAGCCAACGGGTATTGGTTTTTTCTACGTTTATTTTAGCCAGTCTATTTTTATTATCCTCCTGTGAATTGTGGCCAACAAAGCCATCTCTTGAGGAAACTCAAATCAATAAAAATGTGCATAAAGGTTTGTTAATAAGTGAGACCCTTAAACCCATTACCATTAATAAAACTAAAGTGGCGGCAGCCGATTTAACTAACTTACGAAATGCCTATGCTGAACTTGTGCCTCAGATAAAGAATCAAAAACAAAAATTACAAATAACTAAACGTCTGGCAAGCTTGGAAATGTTTCTGGCGGAACAGCAGCAGGAGCAGGGCGAAATCTCGGATAAAGGATATTATACCCAAGCAATTGAGGCCTATCGAAGTTTACAGCAACAAAGCGCACAATTGCCCGAAAACGCTCTTGGTTTAGAAGGCGAGCATATTGCCTATCAACTATCGAGAGCCCTTGAGTTACAAGGCGATACTCAAGGTAGTTTTGATGCATTACAAAATTTGATAGAAAAATATCCCAAAAGTAAATACATAGCTGAAGCACATTTCAGGCAAGGTGAATATTTATTTGCTAGGAGTCTATTTAAGCAAGCTTCAAGCGCCTATACCCAAGCGATTCAGTACCCCACAAGTGACTATTTCGCAATATCAGCTTATATGTTGGGCTGGAGTGAGTTTAAGTTAGAACGTTATTTTCCAGCCGTACAAGCTTTTGGCCAAGTGTTAGATAAATATCTAGGCAGTTATGCTTGGGCCAAGGGTACTTTGCCTTTTACTCCTGAATTAAAAACCGGTGAGCAGCGCTTAGTCAAAGACAGTTTGCGAATTATGTCCTTGGTGTTTTCGTATAACACCGCGAGCACTTTTGATGACCATAGTTTGTCGGCTTACATTGATAAAGTGGGCCCTCGCCATTACGACCATCAATTATTTGATAGTTTAGCCCAGTTGCAACTTAATAATGATAGGTACAAGGACAGTGCAAAAGTGTATTTGGCGTTTGCCGAACGTTATCCAGCACATCCCAAGGCACCTGGTTTTTACGTAAAACATATCGACGCGTTTATTCTGGGTAAATTTCCAAGTTTAGTGATGCCAGCTAAAAGAGGTTTCGTTGAAATGTTTGGTGTAAATGGCGAGATTTGGCCGAATAATTACATCGAAGAGCAAGCAGCGGTAAAACCGTTTTTACGTCAATATCTAGACGAATTGTCTCAATATGAACACGCCAGAGCACAGCTTTTGGTGAAAAGTTCAGAATCAAATATACCTCAATCAAATAAGCCTCAGTCAAATACAAATAAAAAACATATTGCTGCATTTACCTTAGCTGCCCGTTGGTATCAAGAATATATAGATACATTTACAGGCGAAGTAGAAGCCGTTGAAAAACGCTTCTTGTTAGCGGAAAGCCTTTTTGACGCAGGGCAAAAGTTAGCGGCAATCACCGAATTTGAACGTTACGCCTATGGTACACCGCAAGGAACTAAAGCACCTGAAGCAGGGTATGCGGCTATATTAAGTTACCGTTCGGCACTAACGGATTTGGCTAAGTCAGGTACTGAGGTAGAAACTACAAATGAATTACAGGAAGCTTGGTTAACTAGCCAGTTGCGCTTTATTGAAACCTTTCCAGCGGATCAAAGAGCAAATGATATTGGTTTAACCTTAATGCAAAGCCGATTTGAAAATAGTCAATTCGAACGGGCAATCAATGTTGCCGATTGGTTGTTAACTCGCCAAGTTAATCAACAAATGACTTTGTCAGCAAGTTTAGTCGCAGCTCATAGTTGGTTTGCTTTGGAAAAGTTTGCTGACGCAGAAAGTGCGTATTTATCAGTGTTAAGTCAATTAACAGTGAATGATGCTCGCTATGCGGATATGCAAGAGCGACTTGGTGTCAGCATTTATAAACAAGGGGAATTGATCCTAGCCGAAACCAAAGAGCTAACCCCAGAATTTGCACAAAAAGAGCATAATCAAGTTATCAGCAAATGGTTGCAGATTGTAACCCAATTGCCCGATACAAAAGTGCGCTTAAATGCCCATTATGATGTGACGACCTTGTTACTAAAACAAAAACAATGGTCTCAAGCCATTGAGTTAATGCAAGGATTTGCTGAGCGTTTTCCAGAAGACAAATTAACTGCCAATATTCCAGAAAAACTTATATTCGCTTATGAACAAAATCAGCAATGGGTGCCCGCTGCTGATGGTTTATACAAGTTATGGCAACAACAACCGGATACAGAAAATGGTCGGTTATCACTTTGGACGGCTGCAGAGTATTACAAAAAGGCTGATGTAAGAGAACAATATTTGCCAGCGTTTAGGCAATATGCTCATCGTTATCCACAGCCATTTGACACCGCCATGGAAGCTCGTTTTATGATGAGCGAATTTTATCTAGAAAGTAATGAATCTAGTAAACGTCGATTTTGGTTAAACAAAATGATCCAAGCAAATAAGGCCGCAGCAGATACCCAAACCATTCGTTCTCAATATTTGGCCGCCATGTCTAGTTTAGTGTTTGCCCATGATGCGGGTTACATTTTTGACAAAATAAAACTCACTTTGCCACTTAAAACAAGCTTAACCAAAAAACGCCAAGCCATGGACAAAGCATTGACTCAATATGATCAAGTGATGGCTTACGGTGTGGCCGAATTTAGTACTACGGCTAATTTTAAAATTGCAGAAATATTTCGTTCTTTGTCGAATGATTTAATGGAGTCTCAGCGTCCTAAAGGTTTATCGGCACTTGAATTAGAGCAATACGATATGTTGTTGGAAGAGCAAGCTTATCCATTTGAGGAGCAAGCCATCGAGTTACATGAATCAAATGTACAACGCAGTTGGAAAGGTAACTATGACTCTTGGGTGCAAAACTCCATCGAAAAATTGAGTGAATTATTACCCGTTCGTTATGGCAAGGTTGAGCAAGTAGAGGAGTTAAAAGATGATTTGTATTAAACGTTTTTTAATGACAGCTATTTTATCTGTAAGCCTAATAATAAGTGGCTGTACCTCTATATTTGAGCAACAAACTAAAATTGAGAAACAAGCGTCTAAAACTAATCAGAGTCACGCTGAAAATAAATCAGATACCTCTAACTCAGATCTACAAGTTCAATCAAAAGAAGCCTTGTTGTTAACTAAGGCTAATCGATTCAGATCGTCATTAGTGAACATGCAAGGTGTGATGCTAAATGAATTTAAGCAGGCAGTTTTAAACGTTAAACAACAAAAGTATTCACAAGCCTTGTCACGATTAGCGCCTTATTTAAATGACGCTAATAAACATTCGGCGGTATGGGTATTACGTGGGGATATTGCTTCAGCCCAAAAGCAACAAACCTCAGAGATTATCGGCTTTTATCAACAAGCCATAGCAGTGAATACAGACAATTACCTAGCTCATAACCGTTTGGCAATTATATTAAGTCGCCAAGGAAAGTTTGAACAAGCCCTTGGTCATTACGAAAAAGCGCTAGATAGCTGGCCGGCCTTTGCCACTGGTTATCTAAACCGAGGAATATTACTTGACTTATATATGGGCAAAAAACAACAAGCTCTAGAGGACTATCAAACCTACCAAGGTCTTATCTCTCTTACACAAGGTAAACCCAATAAAAAGGTAAGAGGTTGGATAGTGGATTTAGAGCGTCAACTTAAACGTGAACGTCAGGAAAAGGGCTGAGCAGATGAAAGTTATATTGGTTTTTTGTTTAAGTTTGATATTGAGTTTCGTGGTTAATGCACAAGATACTGCGCCGGTTAATGCTGAAGTTGCTGAGCCATCAAAAACGATTAACTCTTTGCCAAAAAAACCTTCGCAAATAAGTTCCACAGAACAGACACAATCTAAGCCAATAGATTCTGCAACTAAAAAGCTGTCTGCTTCTGTGAATAAAATTCAACTTGAAGCCACCTTCAGAGGTAGCCAAGAACAACCAAAAGTTTTAACCATAGTGCCTTGGCAATTACCTTTGTTTAGCGAGGTCGAAGGACAGGTGCCTAACTTTGTTGCGCCACCCCAATTAACACCACTTTTTAGACAGGGTTTTATTACTGAACAAAGAGTGTACGAAAAGTTATTCAAATCCAACATTAACCTGTAATGCACATACTTAAAGCAAAGTTGTTGCGTGATAAGGTGTATTTAATTTCTACTGGAGACAACTAATGGACACTTACAACACTATAGTGAGGTTCTTTCAAGAAGGCGGTTCGTTTATGTTCCCAATCGCCATTGTTCTGGCTTTAGGTTTAGCCATTGCATTAGAACGTTACATATTTTTAGGCAGTGCCTTGCGCAAAAACCGTAAAGCATTTAGCGAAATTGAATCTCTACTTTCTCAAAGTAAATATGATTCTGTGGCTAAATTAGGGCAGGCGGGCGCAGCACCTGTTGCTAGGATTATCTCAGCGGGTATTAGCCGAATGACCCATAGCCAACGTAGAGAAGACATTGAATATGCGATGGAAGAGGGTTTAATGGAAGCCGTTCCAAGATTAGAGAAACGAACTGCATACTTGGGGACTTTGGCGAATATAGCTACTTTATTGGGGCTTTTGGGTACCATTATAGGCTTAATCGCAGCATTTACTGCAGTAGCAAATGCTGATCCAGCAGAAAAAGCCAGTTTGTTATCACAAAGTATTTCTGTAGCTATGAACACTACGGCTTTTGGACTGATAGCAGCTATTCCTTTATTGGCGTTTCATTCGGTGTTACAGACTAAGACTACTGAGATAGTAGATAGTATGGAAATGGCAGGCGTGAAATGTTTGAACTTGTTGATTAGCCGTCAACAAGTTAATCCAAATACTCGTGCTAGTGATTAATAGAGCTTTTAAACATGCTTAAACGTAATCGCACATTAAAGAAAGCTGACGCCGAGTTAGACATCACTTCATTTATGAACCTGATGATAGTGCTAGTGCCAGTGCTTTTAATGATGATGGTTTTTTCACGTATCACAGTACTTGAATTAACTTTGCCACCTTTATTGAGTAACGCCAGCCCATCGGAGTTAGAAAATAAACAATTAGAGTTGTTGGTAAATGGTGAGGGTATGAATGTGTATTACCCAACCGGTTATTTATTGCAAAAAATCAATAAAAAAGAGGGCCAACATGATTACGCTTTGTTGCAACAAACGCTTAAAGAATTGAAACAAACCCTGTTAAATAAAGGTGCTGATAAAGAAGACATTGTCTTATTGTTAGATGACCAAGTCCCGTACCAAACCATAGTCAAATTAATGGATACCACTCGTTCATATAAAGAGGTGGTGGGTGTTGATGTAGTAGACGCAGAGTTGTTTCCGAGTATTTCCTTGGCTGATGCGCCAAATATTGTTGATGAGGCTGGTAATGCTGTTAGCGATGCTTTTAGTGTCAATAAAGGAGTCGCGTTATGAAGCAGTCTGTTCGCGCTAAACGCATGGCTCGCAATCACAAAAGGCATGGTAAACAAACCAAGTTGAGTTTGGTTTCATTGATGGATATTTTTACCATTTTAGTCTTCTTTTTAATGTTAAACGCATCAGATGTTCAGGTTCTGCAAAATGATAAATCTGTGGTGTTACCTACATCCAGCGCTGATACTGCTGCGAAAGAGAATTTGCTACTTTTAGTCAATCAAAACCAAGTGTTATTGCAAGGTAAACCAATGGGCAATATTGCTGACGTGATGGCTGATGAACAAGATGTTATTTTAGCACTGGTGGAAGAGTTGACTTATCAGAGTCAGCGCCAGTCCTTGACTAGTCAGGTGACAAACACCAATCTTGAAGCAAGTTCAGCAGATCCTAAACAAGAAGTGGCGCGAGCCATTACCATAATGGCCGACCAAGCCATGCCATATGAGTTATTAAAAAAATTAATGCAGTCGTGTGCTCAAGCTGGATATACGGATATCGCTTTAGCTGTTGAACATAAAGAAGACAATGCTCATACATTAGGTGACAGCTAATGAGTGTTGCTCTGGCTACAGATAGCGTATTACCCTGGTCTAGCAGTGATTTAGAAAACAAACGCTTCAGTAAAATCACGAGTGTTGTTTTAGTCATTACCTTGCTGTGTGCAGTGTGGGTTAATTTAGTTGAAGTACCCGAAACCCCTAGATTTGAAAAAGAGAAGTTACCACCACAATTGGCTAGATTAATTAAAGCCAAACCGCCAGAGCCAATTAAAAAAGAACAACCTAAGCCTGAAATTAAGCCAGAGCCTAAAGTAGAAGACAAACCTAAAGAAAAGCCACCTGAACCTGTTAAACCGCCGGAGCCGGTTAAAAAGAAACCAAAACCAGTGGTCAAAAAAACAGAACCTAAACCTGTTGTAAAGAAACCAGACCCAAGTATTGCTATTGAAAAAGCCAAGGCCAAAGCCAAACAATCTGGGTTGTTAGCCTTTCAAGATGATTTAGCGAATATGCGAAAAGATCTTAATCTTAATAATTTAGCTAACACTGACGCCATAAAAGGTGGCGGTAAACAAGCCAAAACTGAGCGTAAACGTATTGGTAAAGTGGTAGAAGGCAATAGTGGCGGCGTGAATACCGGTAACCTATCTACTAACATCGGCGCTAAAGGCGAATTGAGTGGTCGTCGCACCACTGAGTTTGTGGCACCAAATGAAGGTGTGGCTTCACTTGCCGCTAAACAAATAGAACGTGAAGATGAAGTTATTGGTAATCGTGATCTAGAAGATATACGCAAAATAATTGGCGAGCACAAAGGGGCTATCTATTCTTTGTATCGCAAAGCACTACGTAAAAACCCAGAGCTAGAGGGTAAAGTCACAGTTCAACTAGTGATTGAACCCGATGGAAGCATCTCATCAGCTAAAATATTAGAAAGCGAACTAAATGATCCTGCCTTAGAAAAGCGTTTGTTAAGTCGCATCCGTTTGATAAGTTTTAGTGCAAGTAATGTGACTCAAACTCAACTTGATTATTCCTTTAACTTTTTACCGTTTTGATAAGCTGAGTTAGTTTGTTTTTGTGAAAAAACCATGTGCTGCGCACACTGGGGCATGCGCTACGCTTACTTTATTCGCTTCGCGAACCGCAATCCATTGCGGATTTTCACCCAGCATCCCTGCAGGGCGATTTACTTTTTACCAACAGCCGCAAAAAGTAAACAAATATGGCCGTGCTCCACAAACTTACGTTATCAAAAAATAAACAGGCTCGTTTTTCGAACCGGCAATAAGCCGCTCCCAGCTATAAAAGATTGCCTTGTCCAGATATCCATATCTGGACATTCGACAAGCCTATTTCTTTTTAGCGCAAGTTTCATTCGCAAGAAAATCAAAAGCTACAGAGATAAAATTAAGATGTGTGTGGCGGCAATGAGCGAATTATAGCCAATGGTTCTGAGCTTGCTGCACGTCTGAAATGCCCATGATAATCGACCGTCGTGAAACCCTTTCGATGTTAGATTTCTTTGAATAGAAAATTAACTTAACTACTACCCCGATTATTGCGACCGCAATTATTGAGGTTTATTTAGAAAAATATTCAATTGGGGTTATAAGCTTCCGGAGAAGCCAAGGACGATGTTTTTTAGCCACTGGTGGCTAGCGAAAAACTCGGTAGTCATCAACATAAAAATGTAATAACCCAGCAGATAAGCAAAGGGCCAACGCAATCGCGAGTAGCGCCATTCAAGTAATACTAACGTTGCAACCAAGCTAATCAAAGCAATCTGAGATGCAAGAAGGGCGGTAGTGAAATCTGGGGCTATCTGTGGTGTTATCGATTCGAAAAATCTTATAAGCGCTGGCATGATTGGAATGATCGCGGTGCAAGCTATCAGACGCAGATGCAAAGCAATATCTCTACGACGTGCAGCCAATATAGCGAGCGCAAGAAACAGGCAGAACAAAGCAAGTCCAGTTACGTCGTTATAAAAAAACTTTATGGATAGCAGTGCTTCCCCAATTGCATCTAAGCCCTGGGTCTGGACCATTTGGCGTTCCATTTGAAGGCCGCTGATTACTACAATGGTTGCAAGGATAGGGGCGATATAGCCAATTGTTCTATGCGGTTTGCGCTGCCGATTTTTTATCAGCAGAGCTTGCACGATAGTCAGAAGCATCCAAGCGATAGCACTTATGCCATGAATTATCACCGGCACTTTATAATCTGCGATACCACTGAGGAATGTTGGCCAGAAGATGGCAAGGGTTAATCCAAACACTACCGTGAACCATAACCACCACTGCTGCATCCAACTGGGCGGTATTCTATTGAGGTTAGCCATTTTATTTAAGATACCTCTAATGAATATAACATTATAGTTAAAGGCCCAATTGCGCGTATTTCTACTAGGCGTGGTTTGTATTTCTGTTGTTTCATAACCTACCAAGCTATCTAAGTTATTACCAACAAAAGATTTTTAGTTTGCTAAAAACACTGGCAAGAGGTGACAAATACTAGAACAGGTTGTTTTCTTGAAAAATAACGTTACTACGACCTAAATTATTATTCGCGCTGCTCACCGCAATCCATTGCAGTTTTCGATTGGCGTCCATGCCAAACGATTAACTTTTCTTCAACAGCTAAGAAAAGTAAACAAAAGAAGCCGCGCGCAGGCAAAGTTCTGTTTCTATTTTTTATAAACTCAAAAGGCCGTGCTGATTTGTTCCCGACAAAACACCACTCAATTGGCTATCCATGCCAATTGTCCTATTGAGTTTTTAATAAAAAATAGCGAACTTTGAGTCGCGAGAAAATAAAAAGCTACAGAGATAAAATTAAGATGGGTTTGACGGCTCTGAGCGAGGAGCTGACCTTGGGGATATTCAGTTTATGATAGAACTACAGCTCTAAAGCGGACATTAACGCCTGCGTAATAGGCGTGAGCTTGCGAGCGTCCTAATTGACGCGTTTGTTAGCTGTGAGCCCAATCAACCACCTTTTTAATTATGTTTTTTATAAAGCTCTCTTGTTTTCCTGAGTCTTTTTTGATCTTGTTTAATTCGGCAACAAAATCTTCTTCTTCAGGGATCCCATGATCACGGATGTCGTTTAAGTAAACCTTCAAATTAGAGTCAAACTCTTCTTGGTATCTTTTGCTATTTTTCTTACCGGATGTAATAGCCCACCATATAAAGAAGAAGATCGTTCCCAAATAGACCACTAGAAACATCACTTTGTAAGCAGTTAGTTCTGAGCTTCGATCTAAAGGCTGTATTTTTACCCCCTTCTTTACGACTTTTGGAGTGATTTCTGGCACAACATCACCAGCAAATAGAAAGGTCACGGAAAAGTGGTCTTCTGGGTTGTCGGAAGATATATTGATGGTGTCAAAATTAAAGCCAACTGAATTTGAAGACAGTTTTGTCAATCTGTTGATATATTTTTTGTCATAGCCTTCCGGCCCTTGTGCGGCAACACCTATTAGGGAGTATTTTTTGTCTTTTTCGACATTCATCTCGAAAATAACATCTATGTCATCCAAATGTTTTTTTGATGAATTTTCAAATTGAATGGTTGCTACGCTAATGTTTGGTATGTCATTCCAGCTATTTGATTTATCATCTTTGTATTGAAATTTTATTTTACTAAACAATTCGTCTTCCAGCTGAACATAAGAGCTACGATCCCAAGAGACATATTCAATATAACCTGTCGCATCTTGAAGCTTATATTGCGCAAATATCCAACTTGCTAGTGCTCCAACAAGAGCAAGTATCACCCCTAAGACAAATTGTTTCATATATCCCTCTTTTATTATGTGTACAGCTAACGCTTATTATCGAGCATGTCGTATATGTAAATGCTCTGTTTGTATTTTACATTCGCTAAATTCATAACTTACCTTCTGATTTTATTGAAGATTAT
>NZ_JBPOFP010000040.1:0-40574 GCF_051252315.1 Paraglaciecola sp.
TAGAGCAGCAAATAGCTAATTTTTTAGCAAAATTTCTGCAAAACAAAATCCAAAGAGCGGCTATTAAGTCGCTCTTTTTTTATACAAAAAACAGAGCTTTATGCTTATTTCACAATTTATTCACATTTTATTAATCAAACCTTCAAATAAGTGTTCTATTTTTGAACTTCATATGGTACATATTTAATCAAGCTTTAGACTTTAGTCTAGAGTTGCTACAAGTATGTAGTTATAGCTGCGCTAAAAAATAATAATGGAGTTTGTTATGAATAAGTCAGATTTATCCTCATCAGTAAATTCAGAAAGCCGTAATTCCAAGTCAAAATCTAGTAAACGAAAATGGCGAGAAATTGAAGCCATTCATGATCGATATAGACTTAAACAAGAATTACGTGAATTAGGCATGTCACCAGAAGACGAACTAGAGTTTATTTAACAAATTTTAAAATTAAAAAAAGCCCTATTAAATTAGGGCTTTTTTGTATGTATACATAGTACTAAAAGTGTTTAAGAACCCTTTCAGGTTCAAATAGCGATACTTCTTAGTCAGAGTTCGGGTTATTTAACCTGAGTACTGGATAAGAAGTATCGACCAATTTGAATTTAACACTATAATTCAATAGCTTAGTGACACCAGACCAAGTTACCTCAGCTAAATTCTACTCGGTGACGTAATTTTTCGTGTCTAGCAAGGCGGATTGTCGTACGTAATAACGTGTTATTGCTAGACAATCCAACGCCTATAGGCACAAAAAGAGCGTTATCGAGAGGTTCGGCTTATCCAGTATTCAGGTTATTTAACTTCTTCCAACCCGCTATAACATTCCACTACAAAACTACTGGGCATAAAACATTTAGCAGAAGACTCTGTCATTTCATGGGCAAACCTTTCTGGATATTCACCTGTTAATAGACTGCCTTCAACTAAACCCACATAAATTTGATCAAGTCGTTTAATTTCAGTTTCACTCACTCTACGGTATATATGAGATCGAGTAATTTGACTCGGGTCACGCAACCCCGCAGAAGCAATAAGATCCATTGTGGCGCGAACCGTTTCTTTTTGATATCGCGCAATGCGTGTGGCCTTATCATTTACCACTAAACCAGCTGTTAAGATTGGGTCTTGCGTGGCAATCCCAGTGGGACATTCATTGTTATTACACACCAAAGATTGGACACAGCCTAAGGCGATCATCATGCCTCTGGCACTGTTACATAAGTCAGCTCCTAGTGATAGGTTCCTCACTATGTCAAAACCAGTGAAAGCTTTACCACTAGCGATAATTTTGATGTCTTTACGCAAATTAAAGCCGGTTAAAACGTCACTAATAAACACAATAGCTTCGCGTAAAGGCATTCCCACAGAGTTAGAATATTCTAATGGTGCAGCTCCAGTGCCGCCTTCTCCGCCGTCTACTGTTATAAAGTCTGGCCTGATGTCGGTTTCAACCATTGCTTTACATAGCGCAATAAACTCACTTTTTCTGCCCACCGCTAATTTAAAACCAACCGGCTTTCCACCCGACAAACTGCGTAACTGCTGAATAAAAGCCATCATTTCTAGCGGTGTTTTAAAAGCACTGTGGGCCGGTGGTGAGTCAACTCTGGTACCCGGTTCAACATGTCTGATTTGAGCTATTTCAATGGTATTTTTATCTGCGGGTAAAATCCCTCCGTGGCCAGGTTTTGCACCTTGAGATAGTTTTATCTCAACCATTTTAATATTGTCTTTGGTGGCAGTGTCCGCGAAACGTTCTGGACTAAATTTACCTTTTTCATCTCGGCAACCGAAATAGCCTGTACCTATTTGCCAAACTAAATCACCACCATGTTTGAGGTGATATGGGCTGACGCTGCCTTCCCCTGTGTTATGGTAAAAACCGCCTAATTTGGCTCCCTTATTTAAAGCTAAGATAGCGTTGGCGCTTAATGATCCAAAGCTCATCGCCGAAATATTGAAGAAACTTGCAGAATAAGGAAGTGTACAAGCGGCACCGCCAATTCTTACTTTCGGCTCAAGGGCATTTTCATCTAAATGAATAGCGGCCATGGAATGCCCAATCCATTCATAACCTACTCGTTGAGTATCGACTTTAGTGCCATAGGGAATAGTATCTCGTTGCCCTTTGGCTCTTTGGTAAATGACCGAACGAAACATGCGATTGATTGGTACACCGTCGGTTTCCGATTCAAAAAAATACTGACGAACAAAAGGACGAAGAAACTCCATTACCCAACGTCCCCGGCCAACTAAAGGAAACGTGCGCCATAGAGCATGTTTGGTTTGATACATGTCGTAAAAACCAACAATGGTAAGTGGCAGAACGATTAGGGTAAGCCAAAATATTCCAGGCCAACTTAAGCTAATACCCAAAATAACCAGCCAAGTAATAGTAATTACTCTTACAAATAGCGCTCTCATGTATCTAGCCTTTTATTAATATTTTGTAAACACTAAGGTAAGAAAAACACAGCTAAGTATTTGTTTCAACGTTATTTATCTAAATTACGCCTAGTAGGTGTTAATTTTGTGAAATCAAACCTGCCAATTAATCGAGGTTTTACCTAAGCTATTTAAAATTTGGTTAGTCTTTGAGAAATGTTTGCAGCCAAAAAAGCCACGATAAGCAGATAAAGGAGAAGGATGCGGACCAGCCAATATGTGATGTTTTTTAGCGTCGATGCTCGCTCCTTTTTTTTGTGCATGGCTGCCCCAAAGGATAAACACCAAATCGTCACATTGATTATTTAATACATTAATCACATGCCCTGTGAATTGTTCCCAGCCTATTTTTGCATGAGAGTGGGCTTGACCTTGTTCGACAGTTAAAACGGTATTGAGTAACAGCACACCTTGTTCTGCCCAGCTTTGTAAAAAGCCGTGTTCAGGTATCTCGAAGTCAGTGATATCTGTTGCGAGCTCTTTGTAAATATTAGCTAGAGAGGGAGGAGGCTTAATGCCAGGTAATACCGAAAAACATAAACCATGGGCCTGATTGGGTCCGTGGTATGGGTCTTGCCCTAAAATCACCACTTTAACTTTGGCGAGCTCAGTTAAGGCAAATGCGTTAAAAATATGCTCTTGAGCTGGATAAATCACTTTACCCGCAGATTTTTCTTTCTCAACAAAGCTCATAAGCTGTTGAAAATAAGACTGCTGTTTTTCAGCAGCCAATAAATCAGACCAAGTATTCACTTAGTAAGGTTTAACCTAATAGTGAAAACATATGCGCTTTTAACGCTTGGTAGTCATTAGGTAGCTCAACGTCTAAGCCTTCTTTACCAGCACAATCAGCTAGTGGCTGAGGTAAACTAATAGGTTGACCTAAAACATTCTCCACTGTTTCTCTAAACTTAGCTGGATGGGCCGTTCCCAAGAACAGACCTGTTTGGCCTTCTTCCAGTTTTCTAACTAACGCTTTATAAGCAATAGCTGCATGAGGTTCACTAATATAACCCAGCTGAGCCAATTGACGCATGGCTACTTGGGTGTATTCCTCATCAACCTTATCACCTGAGATAACAGATTTGTCTACGTAACCTTGTTCGATTATGGCTTCGATACGTGGCCAGTTATTCGGATTACTCACATCCATCGCATTCGACAAAGTAGCAACTGTATCATTTGGCTGCCATTCACCGGTTTTTAAATAACGAGGAACGGTGTCGTTCATGTTAGTACCAGCGATAAAGTGTTTAACGGGTAGCCCCATCACTTTACCGATTAATCCCGCTGTTAAGTTACCAAAGTTTCCACTTGGTACCGAGATAACTAAATCTTCACGTTGTTCTTTAGATAGCTGAGACACTGCTTCAAAGTAATAACATACTTGCGCTGCCAAACGACTGATATTAATAGAGTTAGCTGAGTTTAGGTGCAACCCTTCACGTACATCCACATCATCAAACGCAGTTTTCACTAACTGTTGGCAGGCATCAAAATCGCCATCTATTGCAACAGTATGAATATTGTCACCTAAGGTTGTGAATAATTTCTCTTGAAGCTGACTAATTTTGCCTTTCGGGAACAAAATCACCACATTGATGTTTTCAATTCCGTGGAAGGCGTGTGCAACCGCCGCGCCAGTATCACCTGAAGTCGCGGTTAAAATAGTAATAGGTTGGCCATCAGATATTTCAGTTAAACACTGGGCCATAAAACGACCACCAAAGTCTTTAAACGCTAAAGTAGGACCGTGGAATAACTCTAGGCAATACACGTTATCTGTGACTTTTTCGATTGGCGCTTCGAAGGCAAAAGCCCGTTCTACAATGCCCGCTATTCTGTCACGAGATAATTCGTCACCAATCAACGTACTAAGAATTTCCACACTACGCTCGACAAATGGCATAGCAAGCAAGCTATCTATATCTTCAAACTTAGGGAGCTTAGTAGGGAAAAACAATCCTTGTTTTTTACCTAAACCTTGCTTCACAGCCTGTGAGAATGAAACCACTTCAGAGGCGTCTTTTAAATTTACGAGTTCCAAATTCTTTACCTTTTCATTTCTATTTTTAACACGATTAACCTGTGTTAAATCATTATGTTGATATTACGTTCAACACAACCTTATGACTGGCGCGTTACCGCACCGTTTTGGTCTAACTGACAGACATGACTAAAACCTGTGTCATTCTGAATATAATTATCAGTTAACCATTGATTAATTGTTTGGGCTTTTTGCAAGTCATCACAAACAGCAAATACAGTTGGACCTGAGCCAGAAATACCAAAAGCTAGTGCGCGATTTTGCTCTGCAAAAGCGCGAGATTCATCAAACTTTGGCAACAGTGATTTACGATAAGGTTCTGCAATCACGTCTTTCATCATAGCTGCTGCCAACTCTTCATCTTGACGATACAAGGCATCGGTAAATACCGCTAATTGACGTCCAAACTGAATTGTATCAGGCATAGATACTTGTTTGGGCAATATTTCGCGAGCCGCAGCGGTAGAAACACTAATCCCAGAGTAACAAGACACCCAGTACCAATTTTTAAAAACAGGTAACTGCAAAGCAACCTGCTCTTTGTATTCTGCCATTAAGGTCAGACCGCCAACAAAACAAGGCGCGACATTATCATAATGTACGCTGCCACTTATTTGCCCTTCAAGCTCTCCCATGACTAATAGAAGTTCATTATCTGTGAAGGGCGTTTTGTTAAAATGTGCACTGAAAAATTGGTTTAAGCCATGCAACGCAGCCACAATTGAACTAGCGCTCGATCCTAATCCACTACCGATCGGCAAGTGTTTATGTAAAGTCATTTTCAAAGCTGGAATGTCTGCAGGCGCATAACCTTGTTGCTCTAACACTTTAATAAAATGTTGGTAACAGCGCGTGACGATATTGCTATCTGGATCAGGTGGTAATTTATCGGCAAAACGGCCTTTGACTTCTAGACTAAAATCATCTGCTATTACGATGTCAACTTCATCACCTAACAAACTACCGTCAATTGGTTTTAGCGCTGCACCTAATAAATCAAAACCTAAACTCACGTTACCAATGGAGGCCGGAGCATAAGCAGTAAGTGTTTTATTTTGCATGTTTGATTCTGACGTTGATTTTAACATGACTAAGACTGCTTCCATGGCATGGTGCGCATTACGTCAGCAAAAACACCGGCAGCGGTCACTGCAGCGCCCGCACCATAACCACGTATTACATATGGAATAGGTTGGTAATAATTGCTGTGTATTGCTAAGGCATTCTCACCATCTTTTACCATGTATAAAGGATGTGCTTCATTCACTGCCTGAATGTTAACCACACACTTGCCTTCGTTGATTGAGCCCACATAACGAAGCACTTTTCCTTCTTGTTTAGCCGCTTCAACTCTTTGTGCCACTTCAGCATCGAGTTTAGGTAAATTAGCCATAAACTCTTCAATCGAACCACTCGCATCAAAAGTTTCGGGTAGCACAGATTCGATTTGAATGTCATCTAACTCTAAGGTCAAACCCGCTTCACGAGCCATGATTAATAATTTACGAGCCACATCCATACCACTTAAATCATCACGTGGGTCAGGCTCTGTAAATCCATTTTGTTTAGCAATGTTAGTGGCTTCAGATAAACTTAAACCTTCATCTAATTTACCAAATACAAAAGATAAAGAACCTGACAATATCCCTTCAAATTTTACAAGTTCATCACCTGCATAGAATAACTTCTGTAAGTTTTCTATAACCGGCAAACCAGCACCCACAGTTGTTTCATATAAAAATTGACGATTGGTTTTTTGAACTGTGTCGCGCAATAACTGATAAAACTCGTTGCTGGCGGTGTTGGCCTTTTTATTTGGCGTGACCACATGAAAACCGTTTTCCATCATTGCCGGATATTGATCGGCAATCGCTGAACTGCTAGTACAATCAATCAATACTGGATTCACCAAACTATTTGCATGTACAAATTCTTGCAGTACATCAATGTCTAAACCTTGCTCGCTCGACTGTAAGGCGGCATTCCAATCACTTGATAAATCAACACCGTTTGCATCAAGGAGAACCTTTTTGCTGTTAGCGATACCGTAAACGTTTAACTTAATATTTCGTTCTAATAACGTCGCCTGTTGACGAGCCACTTGACCTAAAAATTCTTTACCAACCGTGCCACATCCCACTAAAAACGCATCAATTGAATGCAAAGTTGAGAAAAAGTTCTGATGGATCACCTTCACTGCTTTTTTCGCTTTATTGGCTTCTATAACAGTTGAAATAGAACGTTCCGATGAACCTTGAGCAATAGCTACGTTATTTACTCTAGCCTGAGATAGGGCATTAAAGAACTTAGCCGCTAAACCTTTAGAATGACGCATGCCATCTCCTACTAACGTTACTATAGCTAGGTCATGGCGCACTTCGATAGGCTCAAGCAATTGGTTACTTAACTCTAAGGCAAACGAATCTTCTAGTAAGTCTTGAGCGCGGCTAGCGTCTTTACTGTGAATACAAAAACTAATGCTGTATTCAGAAGATGATTGAGTAATCAAACTGATAGAGATATTGGCATTCGACATCACTTCAAATACACGACTTGCCATGCCTACCATGCCTTTCATACCAGGGCCTGCAACGTTAAACATAGTCATATCATCAAGATGAGAAATACCTTTAACACTTGTCCACTTAGTACTGGCTTCGTTACTGATTAACGTTCCAGGTGCCGCTGGGTTTAATGTGTTACGAATTAAACATGGGATATGGTGTTGGGCAATTGGACCGATTGTTTTGGGATGTAAAACTTTCGCGCCAAAGTAAGACAACTCCATGGCTTCTTGATAAGTTAACTTATCTAGTAACACTGCGCCTTCTACTTGATTTGGATCTGCGTTATACACGCCATCTACGTCTGTCCATATCTCACAGCATTCTGCATCGATACAGGCAGCTAATATTGCCGCGGAGTAATCTGAACCATTACGTCCTAATGTGACTTTTTCACCGGCTTCATTAATCGCTACAAAACCAGGCATGATTAACACTTGTTTCCCAGAACTATCCACATCTTCAAAGCGGGCTTTACTAGAAGAAACATCACAAATACTGTCTAAGTATTCACCTTCGGCAATGATATGATCGACTGGGTCAATGATACGATTATCTTGTCCTAGGGTAGTCAAAATTTGGCTGAATATATTGACGCTCACATATTCACCAATACTTAATATTTTTGCCACAACCTGCTCAGGCGCACAACGTAATAATGCAAACCCTTCAAGATGTTGGTTTAACTCAGTTAATGTCGTTTGAATAAACTCCGCTAAACCTTTTTGTTGAAACCCAGGTAAGTTGGTTTGAAGATCATCCAAGATACCAAATAACACCATGTTTAACTTAGCAAACAACTCACCATAATCTTTGCCAGTAGCGGCTTCTTCACACAATAAAGACAAGGCATTGGTTACGCCCTTTGGAGCAGATAATACAATCGCAGCACCCGTATCTGTGTGACATGCCATAGTAATATCTTTTACTCTCAAATAACGTTCTGCATCAGCGAGAGATGACCCGCCAAACTTCAACACCTTCATTTTATTGCTCCTCAAACTTCATGTTTTATCATATTTTTTATATCGCTTTTCATACCGCAAATAACAAAAAAGCCCGCTTAGGTTGCGGGCTTTTAGTGTGTTATGCGTATGCACTAGCCAGCGGTCACCATTTCCATGGTGATAATAATCGTGCTGGTGATGCGAGATAAATTTATTTTCATGTGCGCAATTTGCCGCATAGCGCTAAAGATGTCAACCAACAAGTGCAGATGTTTTGTTATTTGATATACCGATTGCAGCGCGGTTTTAATCGAATACATATAAGACTTTCAGATCTTTTGTAATAGCACTCAAAGGCATATAGGTAATCGTACCTGGTTGAGATGTTAATTTAACAGTCTTACATTATCTTAGGTTTTAAGTCTTTCAACTTGAAATTTAACTGACAATTTATTTGGAAAAATGCAGTTATAAACGTTAGGGTAACAAAGCTTCTCTCATTTTTGACGCCAAGGTTATTATGCTGCATTTAAATATTCTGTATAAAATCACATCTGACAATGCTCTTTCCTTTGAGCAAAAAATATCTCAGTTGCTTAATTTAGGCGCTGAATATTTTGATTTACAAATAGGCATAATTAGCGAAATACAAGATGATACCTATACCATTCGATATGCCATTTCTCCTGACAACGTAATCGAACCTAACAGTACATTTTCTGTCAATAGCACGTACTGTATTCATACTTTAAAAGCCAAACAACCCACTTCCTTTCATCATGCTGGGAAAAGCCACATAGCCCAGCACCCTTGTTATTTAGATTTCGGTTTAGAGAGCTATATCGGAGCCCCCTTATTAGTTGAAGGCCAAAAATATGGCACTTTAAATTTTTCATCTAGCGAACCCAAAGAAACCCCATTTAGCCAAACTGACCTAGAGTTTATTGACTTATTATCCCACTGGGTGGGCAACGAAATTGCCAGAAACAAACATATATCTCAGTTGAAAGCTCAAGAAAAGAGGATGTTACATCAGCAAAACATTCTAAACGAAATAGGTAAATTAGCGGGTGTTGGTGCATGGGAAATGGATTTAGTGAAACAAAGATTACATTGGTCAGAAAGCACTCGTTTAATTCACGAGGTAGACGATGATTATTTGCCAAATTTAGAAACAGCAATAAACTTTTATAAACCCGGCGACAATAGAGATAGAATTCAAAAAATCGTTAATAAGGCGATGATAGATGGCCTAGATTTCTCAGATGAATTTGAAATCATTACTGATAAAGGCAATGTGAAATGGGTTGCCGCCCAAGGAAAAGCTGAATTTGAAAATGGTCAATGTGTTCGTTTATTCGGTGCATTTCAAGATATTACAAAACAGGTTTTTTACCGTGAGCAATTAGAAAAAAGGCATTTAGAATTAACCTCGGCTTTAGAAGCGCGGAGTACTTTTTTAGCCAACATGAGCCATGAAATTCGTACCCCGATTAATGGTGTCATTGGCTCATTACAAGTCATGGATAAAACTGGACTCAACGAAAAGCAGCAGCACTTTGTCAGCTTGGCTCAAGATAGTGCGGATTCGTTACTTGCTCAAATCAACGATGTATTAGATTTCGCAAAAATTGATTCAAATCAAGTTGAATTAGAAAGTACACCTTTTGAAATAAATCAGTTATTAACTAAATGTGTAGATGTTTACAATATTGCCGCGCAAAACAAGTCTATCCAACTCACCTCTGACTTTTCAAAGACGGAAGACATAGTTGTATTAGCGGATCAGACAAGGATTAGACAGATTTATACAAACTTAATTAGTAATGCCATTAAGTTTACTTCAAAAGGACAAGTTCAAATATCAAGCTCTATTCAACGTCTAAGTAAACACAGAACGGTATTAAAAGTTGATATTGCAGATAGCGGTATTGGCATGACAGAAAAACAAATACAATTTCTATTTTTACCTTTTAGACAAGCCGACGTATCGACTACACGTAAATTTGGTGGAACAGGTTTAGGACTTTCTATCAGTCAAAGTCTTGCAAAATTAATGAAAGGAGAAATATCAGTTCAAAGTAAAGAAGGTGAAGGAAGTACGTTTACTGTTGAAATTGATATCGAAATTCAAAAAGGCGCCTTATTAAAAGCAGATGACCCAATTAGCCTGAACACAAATTCAGATCTGAGCAAAATTAGAGTGCTAGTGGTAGAAGATAATGAAATAAACCAAATGGTTGTCAGTGAAATGCTTAATCTTCGAGGTATTAAACATGACATAGCAAGTGATGGCCTGCTAGCTTTAGAAAAACTATCCACCGAATCGGATTTAAATCGCTACTACGATTTAATACTAATGGATTGTCAGATGCCAAATATGGACGGTTATCAAGCCACTCAAAAAATTCGCCAGCTTGACTCACTCACAGCAAAAATTCCTGTCATTGCTTTAACGGCTAACTCGATGAAAGGTGATAAAGAGAAGTGTATAAAAAGTGGCATGAATGATTATTTAACTAAACCCATAGAAATCGAAGCGCTGCATGCAGTATTAGAAAAACACACTGCCATGTCATAACCGCTAGCTGACTAATTCCCCTGAGTTGGGATTATTTATGCGGTAATTAACTCAGCTCACTATCATCCTTTGATGTACATATTTTCGTAATATTCAGCGGAAAAACATTGTTGTTGACCATCAATCACTTTTTTACACGCGACCACTTTAGGTTTTTCTGGTGCAGGCACTATCGTCGCCTTAGGCTCAACCAATCTTTCATGCTTTCGCTCTTGAATACTACCAATAACTTTTTTAACCACCTTAATGTCTTGTTCGAGCCCCAATTCTGTAAAAACTAAATCGCCTAGTACTGGGGCGACTTCCGCTTTGCACTTGGCTCTATTATTACTGCCTTTACACCTATCTCGTTCAAGTGCAGTAATTAAAGTGAGATCCGTAGCCAAACCTAAAACAGTGCAACCTTGTATAAATAAAAGGCTCAGCATAAGCATGGATATTCTAATTAATGTCATAAGCACCTCGAACGAAAGGGTAAATATAATATACCACACTGTTGTTATACCAAAGATTTAATATGCAACTTTTCGGTATGGTACCAAACAGATTATTGTAAAATATCAATTAAATTTAACCCATACTCAATTTTGTTAGGAGGTAAGTTGAAATCAAATATACAATCCTTGCTGAATATCAAGCTCCCTTCTGTTGAGCAAACAATTCAACTTAATAGCCATTTTCCGCAAGATATTAAACTGTCCATAAAACGGGATGACACAATACATCCTATTATTTCGGGCAATAAATGGCGAAAAATAAAGTATCAGCTGCTTGAAGCTTTAGAAAGAAACACGACTCACATAATAAGTTTTGGAGGAGGATTCTCTAACCATTTACACGCATTGGGTTATTGTTGTCAGCAACTTAATATGAAGTTTACAGCAGTTGTACGCGGAGACTATTCACGTAACCCAAGTCCGATGCTACAAGACTTAACTTCATGGAATACAAATATTTGTTATGTGAACAAGATCACCTACCAAAAACGAAACACTAGTTACCTTGCCGAATTAAAAACGCAGTTTCCAGACGCACTCATTGTGCCTGAAGGTGGCTCCAGCCAATTTGCCCTGCAAGGTGTGGCTGAAATTATTAATGAGTTACATCAAGAGTACGATTACATTATTGCTCCAGTGGCGAGTGGTGGCACGTTGGCGGGTTTAATAAACGCTGTTGAATCACGGCCAATAAATAATC
Organism: Paraglaciecola sp.; assembly: GCF_051252315.1. Classification (GTDB taxonomy): domain Bacteria; phylum Pseudomonadota; class Gammaproteobacteria; order Enterobacterales; family Alteromonadaceae; genus Paraglaciecola. The sequence continues at coordinate 11,783 of NZ_JBPOFP010000040.1, forward strand.
CACCCAAAATTTTAGGCGTTGCAGCGCTCAAGGGGCAAGGGTACTTAGAAGAACTTGTAACTCAGCTACTCCCACAGAATTGTAATAATTCAAATTGGCAAATCATTCACGATTTCCATTTTGGAGGGTACGCAAAAACAACCGTTGAGCTCATTGAATTTTGCCAAAATTTCAAACAACAACATCAAATTGAAATAGAGCCTATCTATAGCGGTAAGTTATTCTTTGCCTTAGATAAGTTACTACAGCAAAATTATTTTCCAAAAGGAAGTCGTATTTTGGCCTTACATACTGGAGGTTTACAAGGAGCAAGGTAAGTAATCCGACAAAAAATCAATTCAAGAAATAGCAAATTTTCAGTCACTATCTATACTTCCGATATGATTGAAGAACAGCCAAAATGCCAATACTGCAATTCAAAAAATCAACAATGTACCGAGCCTGCTGGGCAGTCTGGTTTATGTTTTTGGCATGATAAAGACTGCGACAAAACGGGCTCTGATGTAAAACTTCGATTAGAACAATATGCTAAAAACGGTGGGATGTTGCAGGGTTTATGTCTTAAACAAGCTGACCTAGCTAATATTGACTTAGTCAACCACCACCAAAAAATGGGATATGACTTTTCTGAAAGTGATTTTTACAAAGCCAACCTAAATGGTGCGCACCTATTCAATATTGATTTAACCAATGCAAGTTTGATGAAAGCTGATTTACGCAATGCCAACCTGAATTGCGCCACTCTGCATCATGTTAATTTGTTAGGCGTAAGGTGGGCAGACAGTAAGATAGAAAACATTAAAATTGGTAAACGAATTCGTCAAGAAGTCGAAGCGCATCAAGCCAATAAAAGTAAACAGCTTCAAGAATCGTTAAATCTATTTGAACAAGCTGAAGAGATATATCGCGACTTACGAAAACATTCAGAACATGAAGGCATATTTACTATGTCTGGACGTTTTATTCAAAAAGAGCTGACTATGCGTCGGTTTCAAATGCCTAAATACAGCGCTAAACGTATCAGTTCAAAAATAGTGGATCTATTTTGCGGATATGGAGAAGCGCCTATTAGAATTGTGGCTATTTCAATTTGTATGATCATTTTGTGTGCTTTTTTATACACATTGACAGGATTAAGTTACGCAGGTGAAATTCAAAAATTTGATCCTAACGCCTCTCTCAGTGAAAGCCTGCAGTTATTTTTATCCTGTCTGTATTATTCAGTTGTTACCTTTACTACTCTTGGATACGGTGATTTCACACCTGTTGGCATATCTAGAGCTATCGCAGCTCTAGAAGCATTTACTGGTAGTTTTACCATAGCTTTGTTTGTAGTGGTATTTGTTAAAAAAATGACTCGATAAACATTATTTTTTTTCTTATTTTCACATGAAATAAATACTGATAGCATGCAGCTGTTTTATTTATATCCCATTTTTTAGAAGGATTGTTTTATGTCTCGTGTTTTGATTATTGGTGCGGGCGGTGTTGCTGCTGTGACCATAAAAAAATGTGCTCGTTTACCCGAGTTATTTGATGAAATTTATTTGGCCAGCCGCACAGTATCTAAATGTGAAGCTTTACAACAAGAAGTGGGCGCTGATCGTGTAAAAGGTGTTTTTGCAGTCGATGCTGATCACGCTAGTGAAGTGGTAGCTGTAATTAATCAAGTCAAGCCGGACTTAGTGGTGAACCTAGCTTTACCATACCAAGATTTAGCGATCATGGATGCCTGTTTAGAAACAGGTGTACATTACTTAGACACTGCCAACTATGAACCCAAAGACGTGGCAAAATTCGAGTATTCTTGGCAGTGGGCTTATCAAGAAAAATTTCAAAAAGCGGGGCTAATGGCCTTGTTAGGTAGCGGTTTTGATCCCGGTGTTACCAATGTATATACCGCATATGCGGCGAAACACTATTTTGACGAAATTCATTATCTTGACATAGTCGATTGTAATGGAGGTGATCACGGCCAAGCTTTTGCTACAAACTTTAATCCAGAAATTAACATACGAGAGATCACCCAACGCGGTCGTTTTTATCAAGATGGCGAGTGGCTTGAAACCGAACCATTAAGTGTACGAGAAGATCTGGATTATCAAAATATAGGTGTCAGAGCTTCTTATTTGATGTACCACGAAGAATTAGAGTCTCTGGTTAAACACTTCCCCACAATTAAACGAGCCCGGTTTTGGATGACATTTGGTGACGCTTATCTAACCCACTTGAAAGTGTTAGAAGGCATAGGCATGACAAGTATTGCGCCAATTGATTTCCAAGGACAACAAATTGTCCCTCTAGAATTCTTGAAGGCAGTGCTGCCTGATCCAGGCTCATTAGCCGACGGTTACACAGGCAAAACCTGTATTGGTACCTACATTACGGGTTTAAAAGACGGTGTAGAAAAAACTATCTTCATTTATAACAACTGTGACCATGCCGTTTGTCATGAGGAAGTGGGTGCGCAAGCTGTGTCGTACACTACAGGTGTTCCAGCCATGATTGGTGCGAGTTTAATGTTAAATGGCACGTGGAAAAAAGCTGGCGTATGGAATATGGAGCAGTTCGATCCTGATCCGTTTATGGAAATGTTAAATATTCACGGCTTACCGTGGCATGTTATCGAATGTGACTCTCCCTTCAAAAAAAATATTTAACCAGTAATTATCCGATCTTATCTTAACGTTACCTAACTTTATCTAACATCACTAAAGGCTTTGTTTACCCGCATAGCCTTTTTAACTTTAATTAATGAATTGGCAAAGTTATGCTAACTGCCAATTCATATAGCCATGAAAGCCCCTATTTAATGAAAGATCCTATGCTTAATCCGGCCATCCCTTCACCTTGTTATGTATGTGAAGAAGCGAAACTCGAAGCCAATTTACAATTAATGCAACGAGTTCAAGATGAATCGGGTGTCGAGATAATCCTTGCGCTCAAAGGATTTGCAATGTGGTCTACGTTTGACTTAGTTGGCAAGTACTTACAAGGCTCTACGGCCAGTGCTGTTTGGGAAGCGCGCTTAGGAAAAGAAACCATTGGCAAACAAGTTCACGCTTTTTCACCTGCCTATAAGTCAACGGACATAGAGCAATTAGTCGACTTGGTTGACCATATTTCATTTAATAGTTTGACTCAATGGCAACGGTATAAACCACAAATTCTACAATCCGAGGTTTCACCAGGAATTCGACTTAACATCGAACATAGAGAAACGGAAACTGAGCTATATGATCCTAGTGCGCCAGGTTCGCGATTCGGGGTTTTAGCGAAAGATTTGGCTAAAGCTGATATAAGCGGTATTGAAGGTTTTCATATTCATAATCTATGCGAATGTGATTCTTATGCCACCGAACGCACCATACTCGCGGTAGAAGAAAAATTCAGTCAGTATTTTGGCCAACTCAAGTGGATCAATTTTGGTGGTGGTCATTTAATGACAAAAAAAGGCTACGACTTAGACCACTTAATAAGCACATTAAAAGCATTTAAAGATCGTTACCCTCACCTTAACGTCATATTGGAGCCAGGCTCAGCCGTAGCTTGGCAAACTGGACCGCTTGTTTGTGAAGTAGTCGATATTGTCGAAAATAAAGACAAAATTGCCATAGTTGATATGTCTGCTACTGCACATATGCCAGATGTGTTGGAAATGCCCTATCGCCCTGACGTGCGAGGAGCAGGTGAAGCCGGCGAAAAAGAGCACACCTATAGATTTGGCGGAAACTCTTGTTTAACCGGAGATGCCATAGATTTATATAGTTTTGATCATGAACTACAAGTGGGTGAGAGAATTATTTTCGAAGATATGATCCACTACACTATGGTTAAAACCACCTTTTTTAATGGGGTGGAACATCCTTCGATTGGCATATTACGCAAAGACGGAAGTTTTGAATTGATTCGAGAATTCACCTATGAAGATTTTAAAAATAAATTGTCATAACTTATCCAGAGTTCTGGTTAACTTAATTTATCAACTGCTCCAAAATAAATGGTTTTATTAATATGAAAAATTCAATTTTACTGACATTGTTTTTTGTTATTTCAGCTGCATTTTGTGCCCAAGTTGAAAGCTCACAGCAACCCATTATTTTGCCTCTTTGGGAAAATGGCGCCCCAGGTTCTGAAGAACATAAAAACATACCTGAACAAGCCAAAGATTGGTGGGTAAAGAGTGTACACAACCCCTCTATCTCGGTTTTCCAAGCAGACGAGTCAAATGGTGCAGCAGTACTCATTTTTCCGGGTGGTGGACATAGACAGTTAGTCTTTGATGAAGAAGGAACTAAAGCGGCCAAGTTTCTTAATCAATTTGGGATCACAGCAGCAGTGGTCAAATATCGCTTGTTCAGAGAGCCTAACTCCCCATACACCATAGAACACCCCAAACAAGACGCCATTCGTTCATTACGGCTATTACGCGCTAATGCAAAACGTTTTGCTATTGACCCATCACGCATTGGCCTAATGGGTTTCTCCGCTGGCGGAGAAGTGGTCAACGCCGTGGCTTATCATGCACCACCAGCCAATATTCACTCTAGTGATCCGATCGAAACATTTAATGCTAATGTAAGTTTTCATATTCAAATCTATCCTGGACCAATAGGTATCCCGGAACAAGTCAGTGCCAATGCTCCCCCTGTGTTTCTGCTAGCATCGAATAAAGACAGTTGTTGTTCGGAATCCATTTTCAAATTACTCAAAGCATACAGAGAAGCTGGCGCATCAGTTGAAGCACACTTTTTTGATGCTGGAGATCATGGTTTTAATATGGGTAATCGCTCCCAATTTAAAAGTATTCAAACTTGGCCTAATAGATTGTCTGACTGGTTAATCGATAAAAACTTTTTCAAAAATTAGGTACGGACTTAAACTCGATTAAATTTATCTCGGACCGAAATCGCATTCGGGCCGAGATAATACAAACCTTGAAACTGACAATAATAAGTGCCAACAAAGTTTAATCTAATGCTGTTGTACTACCGCAAAATCAATAATCTTTTTAGCAGTACTGATGTTGTTTAGGTCGGTGTATAACACGCCATCTTGTCCCGAGTGATGGCCATGACCGCTGAGACGAAATAACACCTCACCTCGAACACTGGTATCAATTTCAGCAGAATAAATTAGCGAGGGTTGGCCAGACGAACCGCTGCCACTATAAATTGGATCTTCAGGAAATTTGTCCTTCGAATAATACTCGTTAAAATCATAAGTACGATTAATTTCCATCATCACACGATACTGCGCTGATTTTTGTTTACCCAATAATAATAAATGATCACTTTTAGGTGTGGCTGCAGTTAATCCATCGTATTTAGTCGAACCCACTTCAGGCACAAACAAGCCGTCAATAGAAGGCTCGGCGTTACGATGTCCCCAATAAGGTAGAGCTTCTGGTCTACGAATAACATCAGGTTCGCCAGGCTTAGGTATGAAGCTAGAGTTGGACAATTTATTAGTCACGTATAAGGTTTTAATAAAGTTACCCTGTAAGTCTTCAAGCCAGATAGCCATTTGCGGGATTGTGGTATAACTAAAACCTAAAAATAGTGGCTGTGGCTCAGATTGATAATGCTGTCCAGCTTTTACAAAAATCGACAAGCCCTCTTGCTGACCTCCAGACAAATCAACCAAAGAAAAGTCTCCTTCTCTAACCGAACCAGCTGAACGTAGGTTCTCACCAAATTTAATCACACTCACAAAAGGCACTAGATCAACAATAATGCCGTAAGACACGGGCACGACACCAAGTAACACCAAAACAAAAACCACCTTGCCTAGTTTGAAACTCAAGTGACGTTTATAAGCTTGCCAATTGTTTTTGAAATGCCATACCACTCCAATAATAACTAAGATAGACGCCCACACATGCAACGACGCTATAAAGTAACTATATTGGGTGCTGTATAATAAGATGCCTGACAATAACAGGACTAAAAATGCTACTGATAACACGACAGTTACCATTAATCGAATATTTAACTTCAAGGGTACTTCTCCAACTTTGATTAACATCCGGTAATTCTCTATACCGGCTCGTTGTGTAGAAGTATCAATTAAAAATACCCAGTTTAACTAGTGCGGATACCTGTATTACAGAGATCCGCACCTAAAATTCATTAGATTTTCTGGTGTTAAACTAAGGGCTGGTGATCACGATATTGAGAAGGGGTCAAACCTGTTTGTTTTTTAAAAGCAGTGTTAAACGCCGTTTTACTATTAAAACCTACCTGTGAAAAAATGTCCTGAATACTCAGCACTTCAGACTGCTGCTTCAACAAGAATTGAGCCTGTTCGATTCTTAAAGAGTTCAAAAAGTCAGTATAATTAGTTTGAAAGTGCTGGTTAATGACGGCCGATAATTCTCGACTAGGCATATCCACTTGTTGGGCTAAACGCTCCAATGTTAAGTTTTTTTGAAACTGAGGCTGATGTTTATCTAGATAATTTTTTAATTTTGTTACGTTCTTTTCTAACTTTTGTTTCGAAATTTGTTCCGCAGTTATTTTTAATCCATGCTCAGCTAACAATCTTTGTGAAACTAATTGAATAAACCAAGCAAATAATATTCCCCCACACAACAACTCCATAGCCACTAACAAAGCAACAGTAGAATCTATTGGCAAAATACCGGATATAATCAGCAATGCAGATAAAGAACGCCATGCCCAATAAACACCATAACAAAGCATAACCCCAGCCAATAACCAATGGGCTGACTTTATGGTCTTTTGATGCTTAATCCATAAACGAATCAGCATTCCTACAAACACACACTTTAATAGACTCGCCAGACCATACAACCCACTAACGGCACAATGAGTTTGTTTGCTGCAATCCACTGAGTGATTACCAGCACAGTGCGGTAATGATGGGCACATATAAAAATCGGCAAAAATATATCGATACATAAAATAAACCATGATTACGCCAGTTAATATTAAGTAACCTTTTTCAAACCACCTAAAGTGAGAAGAACTCGTTAGTTGTTTTTGCAGAAGCCTGATCATAACCACAGGAGCAATAAAGTGGACGGCATTGGTCATCACCATCAATGGTGAGTCTAAGACCGAATGAGACATGGAATAAACGGATGTTTGAAAATAACCAAAGACTAAAAATATAGTAAAGCCATTAAGAAAACCGATTAATACAAACCAAGGACTGGTTGAAAGCAGTGTTCTAAAATACCATGCACCTACTAGTAACAAGCAGGAAAGGACAAAATTTAGTAATAAGAAAGCATCAGCCGTGTTGAAAATAAAATCGAACATTAAGTTCATTCCATAAATGCAGGTTTAAAAAAATAGATCTAGTTACGGTTATCTATCCATTCACTCATAACGACGTGAGTTTTGATTTTATTAATATCTTCCTCAAAATCTAGACTCTCTCGAATTTCATGGATACGTCGCATACTGGCCGCTTTCACTAATACCAACAAATCCATATCTCCGGTTATTCCATTACATGTCACCACCTCTGGAATATTCTTAAATAAATGAATGACATCAGAACATCTGGCACGTCTATGTTGGATCTCGAAATATACAGTGACGCCTTCTTTCTGGGACTCGCTCAATAAAACTTGGTAACCTCTAATAACACCGCTATGTTCCATTTTTTTGATTCTTTCTGAAACCGAAGAACGAGACAAATTTACCGATTCTGCAATGTGGGAAATACTCACTCTCGCGTTGTTGCGAAGCTCTGCAATAATACCTTGATCAAATTTATCCATATTCACCTACATCATAATGTCGCTTAAGTTAAGTTACTCCGTCATATTGTTGGTTTTAAGCACACTTTGTTGGAAAACTATGACGAATTGCTTTTATCCAAATGTATAGAATAAAGCTCTGATATTAAAGAGAATATGACATATGAACAAGCACAACAATAAAATTGGGCGATGGCAAGGCGCAGCATTATTAGCCACCACTTTGTTGGGAACAAGTGTATTCATATTACCCCAACTAACAATTGGAATTGCTGGCTCAGGGGCACTACTTGCCTGGATTGGGTTGATGTTAGCTATTATTCCTGTTGCATTAATTTTTGGTCAACTAGCCGGCAAATACCCTCATGCTGCTGGGCCAGCATATTTTGTAGAAAAAGCCTTTGGGATTATCGCTGGAAGAACGGTAGGCATGATATTTTTGTTGGCTGTGCCTTTGGGCGCTCCAGCGGCCATACTTATGACGTTACAATTCGTTGACTCATTAATCACCATGCAGCCAGTTTTTCAATGGCTGACTCAATTAAGCATTTTGATTTTAATATTTTTACTTAATTACAGAGGGGTTCAAATTTCAGCTAAGGTGCAACTCGGGCTCACTTTAATCATCATTGCTGTTGTTATTTTATTATTTGGCCAATCAGAAACCAATAACTTAGGCCTAGCCGTCGACAATCTTCCGAATTCCCCAATAAACATAAACCTAGTTATGGCGGCTGCAGGGGTAGCGTTTTGGAGTTTTCTTGGCGTTGAAGCTATGACCCACTTAGCAAACGACTTTGAAAATCCCGAAAAAGACTTAGTGCCTGCATTAATAATTGGGTGTGTCATTGTGGGTTTAATTTATATAGCCTGCACCTATCTTCTACTGCTACACCCTAATCACAATAACTTAGCGATGGTGGGAGTATTCAATCAGTTATTGGGTGCTTATGGCGCTCAAATAATCGGGCTATTAGGTATTGCCGGAGGTATCGCTACTGTAAACGTTTATACAGCCAGCCTAGCGAGACTAGCATGGAGTTTTAGCAATGAAGGTGTGCTACCAACTTATTTTAAGAAACTCAATTACTACGGGATACCAGAACGAGCGCTAAATACCTTATTGATTATTATGGCGGTGGTCATTACGGCAACCTTTATAACAGGTACACACCTAGAGGATTTGATAACTTGGGTAAATGGGGTATTTGTTCTTATCTACTTGGTATCTATGTTAGCCGCTGCAAAATTACTTAATCGAAATCAAACTCCACTTATCTTGCTGGGTTGTCTATTTTGTTTTGCCCTTATGTGGGGATTAGGTTGGAAAATGCTTTACGCGTTTATACTCATAGGCTTAACTGCCCCACTACTTTATTGGCAGACTAGAGCATTTAAAAAAGAAACGTTAGTTTATAGCAATCCGCATAAATAAGAGTTCACTTATTCTTGTGGATTGCTATTAATCGCTACTGAGCAAGCATATTAGCGAGATCCTGCCCGAGGGTGATTCTTGGTGCTTCTATAATTCTGCCAAGTTCTCTTTCACCCTCTAACAGTATAATAGTGGGTGTAAACTCTAACTTGTATGTGTGATGAAGCCCGTCAGGATCTTGTTTACTATAGTTTAATGCTCTCATGGTGAGAGATTTCAACTCGACATCAGCAACATGTAACAATTTTAATAATCTTGGTACTTCTCTTTCACTGTCATGACACCAAGTTCCAAATAACACAACTAAGGACTTTCCTGTGAGGCGTTTTGCCGCTGCGATCTCCTTTTGACTCGGTTGATAAGACTGGTAAGTTTTTTTAAAGACAGGAAATTCATCCAATACTTGTTTTGTACTGATTTCTCCAATGGTTACTTCATGCACGCTCTCTTCAGACGAAGCACACCCCAAAGAAAACATGATTAGTACCCAGCAAATTATATTTCTCATAAACTTAATCCGTTCTTAATTTTACTAAGTAGCATTTAAACTAATAGATATTACTGCAACTAGGTGAATCAAAACAATATTAATAATCCACCATCTAACACACTGATAATCATATGTATATTACAGCTCCCCCTACTAAAGAACAGTATGAAGATTCATTGAAATTTGATTAACTGCATAATTCAACAATAATAATCATATTACCTAACGAAAGAGGTGAGTAATGAATTATCCTTGGTTAGCGAGTGCAAATAAAATATTTAGAGTTGTTGTAATACTTCAATGGCTAATATCTTTATTTATTGCATTTATCACTTCCAGCTGGGTTGAACCTTTTTTAATAGGTTTACCCATACTCGCCTTGCCTTTAATTCTAAGCTTCACTCAAGCTAGCCAGCCCATTACTCGGTATGCCTATGCCATAGCCGTTCAATTATTTGCCGCCCTACATATTCAACAGGCTTACGGCATGACCGAATTGCATTTCGAGATATTTGTTATGTTGGCTTTTCTATCTTACTTTCGTGACTGGAAGGTCATTGCCATTAGTACTACTACGGTTGCGATACATCACATTTTATTTTTTGTCCTGCAATATAATGGTAGTGCCGTGTTTGTATTTGAAGAGGGGCGAATGAGCTTTTATATCTTAGTAATACATGCCCTATTTGCCGTGGTGGAGGGAGTATTACTAGGGTTTATGGCCAAAAGTAGCTACGTACAGGCCAAGTCAGCATTAATATTAAGTAACGCTGTATCCCAAATAATGCACACTTCAGGTAGCTTAGATTTAAAAGTTGAAATACCAGAAAATGAAGGTTCTAAAGAATTTGTATCACTCATAAGTGCATTTAAAGCGTTAATCGTAGAAGCAAACAGTCTAAGTAAAAGTGTATCAACTGCCGCTCACACCATGAGCCAATCCTCCGACTTATTAGACAAGTCAGTCACTTCGAGTGCTGAACAAGTAAACTCTATTGCCTCTTCAATACCTGAGATTAGCGACAACATACACAATGTGGCGGAACTATCTGAACAGTCGAATCAAAATGCTGAAACAGCAAAAAATAACACTCTAGATACCAAGCAAACTATTACTAATTCCAGTAAAAATATTAGCCAATTAAGGGAGACACTTAGTACTGCATCTGAAGCAATCCAAAAGCTGAGTACAAGATGCAACAATATTTCTGAAGTGATGCAATCGATTAAATCAGTCGCTGAGCAAACTAATTTATTAGCACTTAATGCAGCCATTGAATCAGCTCGCGCTGGTGAACACGGTCGCGGTTTCGCTGTTGTGGCTGACGAAGTGAGAAGTTTAGCCATAAAATCTAAAGAGAGCGCTGAAGAAATAGAACTCATCACCACTGAACTTATTAATAGTGCTGATACCTCGGTTTCTCAAATGACGGAATGTGTTGAACTGGTAGACAACGCAGTAACGTCATCTGGCTCAGCATTGGAAAAAATGGATAGCGTAGTTGACAATTTCCAAGCGGTATCAGAAAACATTACGAATGTTGCATCGTCAGCTAAAAAACAAGCGAATAATGTATCTTCTATTTCAGAGTCAACTCAATTACTCAGCGAATTCTCTATAAATGAATTAACAAACGTCAAAAAGGTCAATACAGAAGCCACCGAACTTTCTGCGCTATGTAAAAAATTAGAACAGCAGTTAAAACAGTTCTCTGTATGACCTTGAGGTCGACTTGTCTAATTTTAAGCCTGTGGTTAAGCTTATGTTTAATCCTAATGTCCTATATATTCACTCAACAATTAGTTGATTTTGATCCTGATCTAAAACTATCTGCTGCCATTAGTGATATAAAATTTGAACAGAAGTTAGTGCAAGCAATAGGTCAATCACATCAACTACCCAATAAAACAGTTGTTCACTTTATTAATGAAGATTGTTTTTGTCAGATAGTCTCTAGCTCTCACATCAACAATCTCTCTAGCCAATTAAATGATGAGGGTTTTCAAAACATCTACATAGACTTACAGAAAAACCCCATTTTAAGAGAAATCATCCCATCTTCTCCTTCCATCGCGATTATTGGCGCTCAACAAGAATTAATTTATTTAGGGCCGTACGCGGAAGGATATGGTTGTCTAACAGGCACGAGTTTAGTGGATAATATTATTCAAAAGGTTTTTTCTAAGAAAATCGAAAACTCAGTACTCATTACCGAGGCACAAGGCTGTTATTGCAACATATAAAGAGAGGCGCAAGCCATCCCGAGTTCAGGTTATTTACTCATCTACTTGATGTAGTTGTGCCATACAAAGCTGCAAATCAGCTAAATACCTTTGAGCCTCTGGTAAATTGTTTTGCTCTATTTTCTCTTCCACCAACTTAGCTAAATCACTTAAAACTTGAAACCCATAACTGCCTGCAGAACCTTTTAAGTTATGCATCATCTTACTAATTTCTGGCCAATCTTTTATATCAACAGCTTGTTGAATCGAGGAAAGTTTTTCAGCAAAACTACTTCTATAGTTTTCAATCAATTCATCGAATTGAGCGTTCACAGGTATGGCTTGATCTTCAAACTTGTCATCTCTCCCTAAATACTGAGTGAGTAATGCATAAAAACTTTGCGTATCGATTGGTTTAGCGAAGTGCTCCCGCGCGCCCGCATCAATAACTTCTTTTTTACTTTTTGAATCAACATTTGCAGTTAACATAATAATGGGCGCTTCAAAGCCTTGCTCTAATAGTTTTTTAGTAGCTTGTAACCCGTCCATTTCAGGCATTTGCATATCCATTAAAACCAAGTCAAATGGTGTGTTTTGACTTAACGTTATAGCTTGTCTTCCATTTTCGGCCAAGCTTAAATCAGCTCCCGTTTTATTCACTAAATAGGCAACAAGCTGACGATTATCTTCGTTATCATCAACACACAAAATATGACCTTCAAGTTGAGGAACCTCTACTTTAGGTTGCAACCTTTGCTTAAGTAAAATTTGCACATCAGTAGCACAAGTCATCATGTTTTTGTTTTCTGATTCCACCCAAGGCATGTAAACAGCAAACTGACTACCTTGGCCTTTTTGACTGGTCACTTTTACGTGCCCACCTAACATTTCAGTTAACTGTTTACTAATGTACAAACCTAATCCAGTTCCTCCATATTTACGATTACTAGACTGATTACCTTGAGAAAATGCAGTGAATAAACGTAACTGTTGTTCATCATCCATACCCGGTCCAGTATCAGAAACAACAAAGATAAATCGCTTTTTGAATGTATCTAAATGCACTTGTAAATCTACCTGGCCCTGTTCAGTAAATTTAATAGCGTTATTGCACAGGTTTAATAAAATTTGTTTTAACCGAGTGGCATCTGTTCTAAATTCATAAGGTATTGGATAATGCAGCCGTAAGTTGAAAGTCAGATGTTTTTCAAGGGCAAAGCCTTCCATATGCGAACGGACCTCCTCTAGCAATGCAACCACACTAGTATCCGTTTTATTTAATTGTATTTTGCCCGCTTCAATTTTGGATAAATCCAATACATCGTTAACTAAATTCATTAAATACTGACCACCATTATGAATAGCGGTAGTGGCTTTAAGCTTGTCATCCTTGCTGACATTACTATCACTTAATATCTCTGAATAACCAATGATAGAATTAAGTGGTGTGCGTATCTCATGACTCACATTCGCTAAAAAACGGCTTTTTGCTTCTGTAGCACTGGCTGCTAGTTGTTGCTCTTTTTGCGCCATCTCAACTTGATATTTTATTGTGTTAGTTTGGCGTATTTCTTCGGCTTGATCTTTTATCTTCTGTTCACGTTCCATAACAGCTAATTGCATGTTGCTAAATTCAATAGCAAGTTCACCTAACTCACTTCTTTCAGACACTTGAACTTGTTCGGTATAACTGCCGCCGGCGACTAACTTGGCTGCATTTAATAACCGGCCAATGGGACGACTAATACTTCGGGCGATAAGAAATGAACCTAACAGCGCCAACAGTATGCCTACGATAAAAAACGGGACTAACTCAAGCATGAACAAATTACGACTTTTTAGCCAAGCTCTCATTGAATCTTGCAACACGATGACAAATTGCTGTTGGTCGTCAACATACAACTCAAACGGCATCACAACAGAATCATTTTTCTGCGTGATAAACATCTTAGTAGAACTATCAGATTCAATATGCTGCAAAGCTAGAGATTGAATCTCTTTGCCAAGTGAAGCTCGGTTATCAATAGTGGATAAAACTAAATTATGCTTATCCTGGCGGGAGATAATTAAATTAATGTCTAGTGAAATAAGTTCTTTAATACGGTCAAAAAATTGTCTATTTAACTTTTTCCCCATTAATAACCAGCCTATGGTAGCTGGTGCTTTAATTGGTTCTGCAGATACTATATACGGTTCATCCGCGACCATGGCTATCCAAGATTTCTCTTGTTGATGAGCATCCAAAACATGGGCAAGTGAACGATTGATTTCCATATCTTCCCCGCCCATCTGAGCGGTTAACATGAACTTTTTATCTAACACTAAAGCAATGTCCGCTTTAATTCTCTTGCCATGATTAAACAGCACACTTTTGATCGATCGCGTATCTTCACCTTGGCCTATCGCACTACGTAAGGCCCAGTCTTTGGCGATTGTCTCTACACTTAGGTTTAGATGGTGTTTAGCAATAACAAGTTCATTCATAAACACGTTTTTACCGACATTTAAACGTGCGACGAACTCTCTTTCAGCCTGATTATAAGCCGCTTGATAAATGCTTAATAAGGTTAAAACAAATACCAAACTAAATAGGCTTACAACTAGTAAAAATATCTTTCTAAAAAGTGGGGTCCAAATTACAGCCTGTTTATCTTTCATATCTTACTATCGAGAAAAATTAATTGGAGACAATGATTAATACAAACACAAAACAACCAAAGAGTGATCACTTTTTTATCACAATTTTGGGTTAAGTAAACTTTATCAATTAGAAGGGGGATTATTGCTAGGCTAGATTGAGCAAAAAATAGAGTGGAGTTGGCCATAAGCCGGGTTCTGTCTTGGGTAATCATTCATCTAGGCCAGCAATCGCTCACTGGCTCAAGCAACACACCCGATCTCAACGTGGGCCACGCCATAAGAGATCCTATTTGGTCTTGCTCCGGGTGGAGTTTACCTTGCCACACACTGTTGCCAGTGGTGCGGTGCGCTCTTACCGCACCCTTTCACCCTTACCAATTGATTACTAGAACCAACTGGCGGTCTTCTCTCTGCTGCACTTGTCGTCGGCTTACACCGCCCAGGCGTTACCTGGCACCCTGCCCTGTGGAGCCCGGACTTTCCTCCCTTTAGAAATTCACGAATGAAAACTAAACGGCGATTACCAGGCCAACTCCGAGGGCGGATTCTACGCACCTTGTGCACGGGTTACAAACTAAAAATTATGGACGCTTAAAGATTCAATATTGAGAGAATATTTTTTCAGAAGTTTTCTGCGCTGCCCTTCTACCTTTTCGAAGGCTTGTTGAAACAAGTCGATTGTAGAGTCAGGTGTATCTTTATTAAATGCATAATAATTCCCCACTTCGTTAACCTGGTACACTATCTTAAAATCCTTGAGTGACAAATTGTTAGCTTTCACTATGTCCTTAATACTAGCTTGTGAAAGAATAATCAGGTCTAAACGTCCGTTGGCTAACATTAATATAGATTGATTTAAATTGGTTAATGGAGCAATAAGCTTTTTCGGAAAGCCAACTTCTATTAAGGCTACTTCAGAAATATCATTTCGAATAGCTGCTATAGGGTACTGGTAAGCATCTTCAATAGACCGAATCCGAGGTGCAAAGTCTTGGCGAGCCAATAAAATATGTCTAGCAGTATAAATAGGACCAACCCATTTAAACATATGTTCTCTTTCTTTTGCTCTAGCCATAGTAAAGAGCACACTGTTTTTTTGGCTTTTTGTGATCCGGTACCCTCTCGCCCAGGGTACTATTTGGATAGGTTGTTCAGGTATATTTAATTCTCGCCAAATCAGCTTAATTAATTCAACTGACATTCCTTTTAGTTCATCATTCTCAAGATAATTTGAAGGAGGGTATAGCTCAGTGTAATAAGTTAAATCCGCAGGTAAATGAGGCTGTTTCGCATGCACCCCAAAGCAAAAAAGACAGATTAATAAACTGCACAATAATCTCAATTCGTTACTCCCTTATTTAGTAAAGCTCAAACCATCTCATAACCACACTAATATCTAGTGTGGCACAAATTTTTAAATGCTCACCCTTTTATATGGTCGATATTCTGCTGACCAGAAGTTTTTTTCGATACGCTGTTGTAATGTCTCATCAGACACTTCTAACGCTAAACCTTGCTGCATCGCCACTTTACCCACATCAAATGCAATTTTTTTACTCAAGCTTGCGATTTCCCCTAGCGAAGGTAATAAAGCCCCTTCACCACTTTTGGCTAATGGTGAAGTTTCGGCCAAAGCGGCACTCGTTGCCATTAACATTTCATCGCTAATTAACTTCGCTTTAGAAGCTAATACGCCTAATCCAATTCCCGGAAAAATATAACTGTTGTTACATTGGGCTATTGGGAAAGTTTTTCCCTTATATTCGACAGGTTTAAAAGGACTTCCAGTAGCGATAATCACTTCACCATCGCACCATTCAATAACTTGTTCTGGCCGAGCTTCCACTTGACGTGATGGATTACTAAGTGGAAATATTATAGGTAATTCACAATGCTGCTTCATGCTACGAACAACATCTTCTGTAAATAAGCCAGCTTGACCCGATACACCAATTAATATGTCTGGTTTGGCGTTATTAACCAATTCTAATAAAGAAGCGAATTCACCTTCAAAAGACCAATCTTTTAACGTTTCTTTGGACTGCACTAATTTTTGCTGGAAATCTCTCAGTCCAGTAGATTTGTCCGATAACAGCCCCATACGATCAACCATGAAGACTTGTTTTCGGGCTTGCTCATCAGAAATGCCTTCACTGCACATTTGTAAAATAATTTGTTCGGCAATACCGCAACCTGCAGAACCAGCGCCAACAAACACCACTTTTTGCTCAGACAACTTGCACTCTTTACTTTTACAAGCTGCCAATAATGTACCTACAGCGACCGCTGCGGTTCCTTGAATATCATCATTAAAACAACAAATTTCATTACGATAACGCTCCAACAAAGGCATAGCATTTGGCTGAGCAAAATCTTCGAACTGCAACATTAAATCAGGCCAACGACGATAAATAGCTTTAATAAACAGGTCAACAAACTCATCGTACTCTGCTTGGCCTATTCGTTTGTGTCTTGCTCCCATATACATAGGATCGGCGAGTAGTTTTTCGTTATTTGTGCCGACATCTAACATGACAGGAAGAGTATAAGCAGGACTAATACCGCCACAGGCAGTATATAAAGACAGCTTGCCAATTGGGATCCCCATGCCGCCGATACCTTGGTCACCCAAACCTAATATTCGTTCTCCATCGGTCACAACAATCACTTTGACTTTACGTTTGGTAGCATTACGAATGATATCGTCCATTTGATGACGTTCAGAGTAGGAAATAAATAACCCGCGAGAACTACGATAAATATCTGAAAACTGCTCACAAGCATCGCCAACAGTTGGCGTATAGATGATAGGCATCATTTCATTTATATGTGCGTTAATTAAACGATAAAATAAGGTTTCGTTATTATCTTGAATTGCACGTAGATAAATATGTTTATTGATAGGTTCATCAAAACTTGAATACTGCATGTATGCACGTTCGACTTGTTCTTCAATTGATTCATATCTAGGTGGAATAAGACCAGTTAGGTTAAACGCAACACGCTCATCAACACTAAAAGCGCTGCCCTTGTTAAGCAAAGGTGTTTCAAGTAATGATGGCCCAGAATGGGGAATATATAATGCACTTTTTGCCGCAGGTTTGCTCATAGCTACACTTATCCTTTAGGTAATATTATTTCACAAACTAGCACCCATAATACTTAAAATATATCTTCTAGCTGCTGGTTGTTTAACTCGCCTTTTTCACTAGATTCAATCACTTCTGCATCTGTTGCATACACAACTGGTTGGGTACCGTCTATAAAGTATTCAAACATAGAAGTGTTATCAGTTCTATCAGTTAATTTACCCGAACTCTTATCTATTCGCACTTTGACTAAATTAGTAGGCATTGGCAATAAGTGTTCAGGTTTATCAGCTAAAGCCTCTTTCATAAAGCGGATCCATGTTGGTTGCGCTGCTAACGCACCAGCTTCACTGCCGATTAAAGCATTGCCAATATAATTAAACTTTGTGGGATTTTTATTCACTAAATTTTGATTTCGAGTAGTTCGGCCAAGTCGACGATTATTATCATCAAAACCCACCCAAGCTGTGGCCACCAAGTTTGGCGTATAACCACTAAACCAGGTATCTCGTACGTCATTGGTTGTTCCCGTTTTACCGGCAACATCATCTCTTTTAAGTAGCAATGCGGTACGCCAGCCTGTTCCGCGATTATCCCAGTGTCCATTAATTTGCACAGCTGAACGCATCATTTCAGCCACTAAAAAGGCATTTTCAGCACTGATGACTCTTGGAGCTTGTAACACTTCTTTGTCTGGGGTCTCTACTGGCTTATCAATCTCAAATTCAGCAGCAAGCAAGGCTTCAATGTCGTCAGGATTGATTTCAGCTGGTTGCACAACATCAGCCACACAAGGGTCGCAAGCCAGCGGAGGATTGGAAACCCAAATAGGTTTTCCGTATTCGTCTTCAATTCTTTGAATAAAATGTGGCTCTATTAAAAAGCCACCGTTTGCAATAGCAGCCATTGCTGTTGCTACTTCGAGTGGAGTATGCGATCCAGACCCCAAAGAAAGCGTTTCGTCTTTAGGGATCTCATCTTTATCAAAACCAAATCGTGGTAAATACTCAACCACATTCTCTAACCCAACAGCTCTTAACAATCGAACAGAAACCACGTTTTTAGATTTACTAAGTGCCACACGCATCCTAATTGGTCCATCATATTCTGCAGGTGAATTTTCTGGTCTCCAAGCGTTACCAGACCCAGCCTGCCATTGTGTAATCGGAGCATCGTTAATTACGCTAGCTAACGTAAAACCATTATCTAAAGCTGCTGAATAAATAAAAGGCTTTATATTTGAACCCACCTGCCTTTTGGCTTGAGTCGCACGGTTAAACTGACTTTGGTAAAAGCTATATCCACCAATCACGGCTTGCACGCCCCCATCTTTAGGATTTAAAGCAACAAAAGCACTACTGGCTTGAGGAAACTGCGCAAGCTGCCAGTGAGCATCTTCAGCTCTTTTACGAATGAGAATAAGCGCCCCTTCTTGTAAAATATCAGAGGCTACTTTGGGCTCTGCTCCTTGTTTAGCGTCATTAATAAAAGGCCTAGCCCAATCTAAGCCGTCCCAATCGATGACACTGTATTTACCTTGTTGATTAAAAATGATGATATCTTTTTCATTCACTTTTACCACTATTGCAGGCTCTAGGGGTTCGAAAGTCGGGTGGTTCTTAAGAATGGTTAACATTTCTGATTCAGAAAGTGGCTTGTTTGGTTGCTGTTCTGAAACATCTGTTGAAATTGAGTTGTTTTCAACGTTTGAATTCCAAACCATTTTTTCTGGTCCATGGTATCCATGACGCTCATCATAATCATGAAGGTTTTGACGTACTGCATCTTGAGCCGCTTTTTGCATATCAGAAGTCACAGTGGCAAAAACTTTATAACCTCCCGTTTCCGCTTCGTCTTTACCATATAGCTCAATCATTTCATTATAAATAGTGTCGGCTAAATACGGTGCATCAAGCTCAATCTCTGCACCATACTTTTTAGCGGTGACCGGGGCATTGGCTGCTTGATCAAATTGCTGCTGATTGATGTAACCTTCATCCAACATACGCAATAATACAATTCGTCGTCTTACTACCGAACGATCTGGACGGCTAATAGGATTCAAAACGGAAGGTGATTGAGGCAATCCCGCAATAGTGGCAATTTGCGCTAAATTGAGTTCATTTAACGATTTACCATAATAAACCCTCGCCGCCGCACCAAAACCAAAGGACCTATGGCCTAGTTCAACTTTGTTTAAATATAGCTCTAAGATTTCTTGTTTCGTTAATAATTGCTCCATATGCCAAGCAATAATAATTTCTCTAATTTTACGGATATACTTTTTTTCTCGAGTAAGAAAAAAGTCACGTGCCATCTGCATTGTGAGAGTGCTTCCGCCTTGTCCTTTTTCTCCCGTAGTAACTAAGTTAATAAAAGCGCGCATCATGCCGATAGGATCTATACCGGGATGATCGTAAAAACGGCTATCTTCAGTTGCGATAACGGCATGTTCCAACATATCTGGTATTTGCTCCAGAGTTAGTGGAATTCGTCTTTTTACGCCATACTGAGAGATTAACTTACCATCTTGAGAATAGATGCGCATGGGTGTTTGTAACCGAACATCTTTAAGGATATCGACACTAGGTAGGTCAGATTTGATATAGAAATATGTACCTAATATAGCGGTAACACTTAAAATAAATAGTACAGAAGCAGCGATTAATGCGGGTTTAAGATACTTCACAGATGTTTTATACCAAGGCAATTTTTAATAAATGATCTACATTTTATACCTATGTACGCTTATTAGAACCATAAATAATAAAAAATTAAGTAATAATAGCTGTGTGAATTTATTTGTATTCAACCAAAAGTAGAAAAATTGATGAACTTATTCAGTCCTAAAACACAACAAATGATCGGCCTAGACATAGGTACGCGATTTGTTAAAGCTGTTGTGTTGGAGAAATCAGCAGACAATTTTACACTGCAAGCCTATGCCTGCGAACCCATTGTGGGTAACGCTTTTGCTGAACGAGAAATTAAAGATTTTGAAGCTGTCAGTCATGCATTAAAAAAAGTTAAGTTGGCACTAAAAAGCAAAAGTAAGTTAGTCGCTATTGCTGTATCGGGTTCTACCGTGCTTAATAAAATAGTTTACATGGATCCAGGCCAGTCAGACCATGAATTAGAAAGCCAAATCGAACTTGAAGCTGACAGTCTAATTCCCTATCCACTAAACGAAGTATACATAGACTTCGAAGAGTTAAATGTTAGTGATACAAAAACCAATAAAGTAGAAGTACTTTTAAGCGCCGTTCACAAAGATATTGTGGATAGAAGAAATACGTTATTGGGAGAAGTAGGGTACGAAACCAAAATTGTAGATGTTGAAAGTTACGCTTTAGGTTCGGCTGTAGCAGAGTTTCATCCTAGCGAGCCAGAAGAAAATGTCTGTTGTATCAATATTGGAGCAACGCAACTTCAATTTTGTGTTGTTAAAAATGGACAAGTTGTTTATACCAAAGACCATAGTTTTGGAATGGATTCATTAATTCAAGATTTAAGCATGTTGTTTAGCCAAGAGCGTTCACAAATTGAACAACAGTTAACGGAAAACACCTTACCGGAATCATGGAAGCAAGATTCTTACCCTATGTTTTTAGCAAACTTACAACAAAATATTAATAGGGCAATCCAAGTTTATATCAGCGCAACTAGCGCAGCTCGTCCTCAGTCAATACTGATTTGTGGTGGCGGTGGTCACTTGTCATCTTTAACCGAAGACCTTTCGAGTGATTTAAACATTAAGGTTTCTGCGTTTAATCCATTCGAATCAATGGCAATCAATGAGAAAGTCTCTCAAGAAGCATTAAATTTAGTTTCACCACAATTGATTATCGCAGCAGGATTAGCGAATAGGAGTTTTCAACCATGGCACATATAAATTTATTGCCTTGGCGCGAAAGCCAAAGAGCAGAGCAGAAAAAGAGCTATTTAACATTATTGGCAGTAATTGCTGTTTTAAGTTTTGGTTTCATGTTTGGTATTGCCAATGTTATTGAGCAAATAACTAAAAACCAAAATGTTAGAAATGACTTTGTTCAACAACAAACGGTTTTGTTAGACAAACAAATAGAACAAATTAAAAATATTAAAAAAGACAAACAAGCAATCGAACAAAGAATGGCTTTGATCGAACAACTTGAGTCCAGTCGAAATGCAGTACCCATTGTTTTAGATGAATTAGTTAAGTTAGTCCCGCCAGGATTATCTTTTAGAAGCTTCTCAAGACAAGGAAATAATATAGAAATTTTAGGGGTAAGTGAATCGAACAACCGCTTAGCCGACTTTATGCGCCAACTTGAAGATTCGACTGTATTTAGTAGTGGCAAGTTATCGTCAATTGTGGCCGATACTTCAGCGTTAGAAGCAGTTAGTGATTTTAAATTGACCTTTACTATTAATCCTAGTGTTGCGCCTGATTTTTCGGCCATCACTGAGGAGTCTAAATAATGAAATTTGATTTTAATAAATTAAAAGAAATTAATGACCTAGATCCGGAACAAATTGCCGTTTGGCCTTTCGAAGTCAAAGCTGTTGTAGCTGCTTTTGTTGCAATAATCAGTTTAGTTGTTGGTTATCATGGGTTAGTTAAGTCTAAACTTCCTATTCTAGAATCAGCACAAAACAAAGAAATTGAGTTAAAACAAAATTATCTCGCTAAGTATAGAATCGCAGTCAACCTAAAAGCATACGAAGAACAATTAGCAAGATTACATAAAGATTTTTCTTCTATGCTTAAATCACTACCCACAAGTAATGAAACGCCAGGGTTATTGGATGATATTACGCTCGTAGGTACATCCGCTGGACTCACCTTTAAATTATTAAATTGGCAAAGAGAAATACCTAAAGAGTTTTACGCAGAATTACCTATAGAAATGGAAGTGACTGGTGGATATCATAACTTTGGTCAATTTGCTTCGGAAATTGCAGGTTTACCTCGGATAGTTACTGTACATGATTTTGAAGTAACTCAAGAAGCTAAAACACTAAAATTAAAAGTCCAAGCCAAAACCTATCGCACATCTATGGGTGAAAATACTACAGATACCAATACAACTAAGGGGCAAAAATAATGAATAAAGCTCTTATTGTATTGTCTGCAGCTGTATTGCTAGGTTGCGAGCCAAAAGTAGATGACTTACAAGCTTTTATCGCAGAAGTTAAACAAACAACTCCTGTTAGTATCGAACCTTACCCTCAGTTTGAAAGTAAACCAAGGTTTGTCTACTCGGCTGCAGAATTACGAAGTCCTTTTCAACACCCTAGAAATACAGGTGCTGAGGTAAAGGAAGTTGCCTCTCAACCCAATTGTGCACAACCTGACTTTAAACGAACCAAACAACCTTTAGAAAAATTTGGAGTAGACGCTTTATCTGTCACCGGAGAGTTCGTATCTAAAGGTAAAAAATGGGCTCTAATTCAATCAAATTCTGGTGCTTTATTTAAAGCTACTATAGGTGATTATCTAGGGTTATTCTTTGGAAAAATCGATTCAATTCAAGATGGTACAGTATCTTTTACTGAAATGTTGCCCGATGGTGCTGGCTGTTGGCAGAAAAAACAAGCTACACTCACCATGCTTTCAAAGGCAGGAGAAAATAATGTCTGAGCGCTTTATATTTAACAAAAAACTAAACTCAAATCCTACAAAATGGGTTTTGTTACTCGCTGGCGTATTAACCTTTGCCACTTTCAAATCTTTTAGCCAAGAAGCATCTCCGGTTTTAATTGATGCCACTCCTATAACTGAATCGGTTTTTCAATCTGAATTACAAGATATTCAATTTAATCGCCTTGCCAGTGGCGGCGCAAAAGCTACGTTTGAATTTGACAATGATGAGTTTCAACTTCAGCTTAGCCAAAAATCGAATGGATTATTGCTAACGTTACCTAATACTAAGTTAGCCGATGAGCAACTGTTTACTTTAGATGTAATCGACTTTGCTACTCCGGTAAATTCTATTGAAACCTTTCAAGACGAAGAGCAAACAAGAGTACTGTTTTCATTACAAGATAAAGTGACCTTTAAACACGAGAAGTCTTCTAATCGATTAATCGTCAATATTAGTAAAAAGCTCAGTGACACACCGACAGAAGAACAAACAGATTATAAGGGCGAACCTATCTCTTTGGATTTCCAAGATGTTCCAGTACGCCAAGTTTTACAAATAATCTCACAAGTTAACGGTTTTAACCTGGTGACCACAGATACAGTATCAGGCAACGTGACTATCAGTTTGTCTGGTGTGCCGTGGGACCAAGCTTTAGACATGATTTTAAAAATCAAAGGGTTAGATAAGAGGCTAGAAGGTAATATTTTACTTATAGCACCAACAGAAGAGTTAACGGCACGTGAAACTCAACAGCTTCAGTCAAAACAGCAAGTTGCCGAATTGGCACCGTTAATATCTACCAATGTGCAAATTAATTATGCAAAAGCTGTTGAACTAGCCGCTATTTTAAAAGGAACCGAAAATAGTATTTTAACTCCAAGAGGCAGCGTGTCTGTTGATGAACGAACCAATACCTTATTGTTAAGAGATACTCAAGCATCTATCGATGAAGCTAAAAACCTAGTTGACGCATTAGACATTCCAATTAAACAGGTCTTGATTGAATCACGAATGGTAACGGTAAGAGACAATGCTAGTGAAGCATTAGGTGTCCAATGGGGAGCGAGCAACAGAGGAAGCAATGGCGGTGTATCAGGCTCATTGGCTGGTGCTGATTCAATTGCTTCAGGAGTTGTCCCGTCCATATCAGACCGATTAAACGTCGCTCTACCTGTAGCTAATCCAGCGGGTAGAATCGGGGTTCAAATAGCTCGACTAATTGACGGCACTATCATTGATTTAGAGTTATCAGCTTTAGAGTCTGAAAATAAAGGTGAAATTATTGCGAGTCCACGGATCACTGTTGCGAACCAGCACGAAGCATACATAGAACAAGGTACTGAAATACCCTATGTACAATCTACTTCAAGTGGTGCAACGTCCGTAGAATTCAAAAAAGCGGTATTGAGCATGAAGGTTATTCCTCATATCACACCAGATAATCGAATCATTCTCGATTTAGTGGTTACCCAAGATACTAGAGGTGACACAGTGTCAACTTCAACAGGCCCAGCAGTAGCAATTGATACTCAAGAAATTAGCACCCAAGTATTAGTAGAAAACGGAGAAACAATTGTTTTAGGTGGCATATTCCAACAAGCTTCTACTGATGATACTTCCAAGGTACCTTTATTAGGTGATCTACCAGTAGTGGGCAATTTGTTTAAAAATTCGGCAGAAAGAATAGAAAAAAGAGAACTATTGATTTTTGTTACACCTAAAATAATTACAGACAAACTACAATCGCGTAATTGAAACTCGCAAAATTAGACGAAAATATTAGGGAAATGTACTCATTTCCCTTTTTTTTGCACTTATTTAACCGAATCCTTGAAGTTTAAAATGACAAAGCTTGCAAAATTCAGGTTAAAGCTGAGATAATCCTCGTCTCGAAATTTTAACGAGGTCTGGTTAATCCATAAAAGGGTAGCCGAACAACACTTTCTACCCCTTAAATAAACAAAATTGTGAAATAAGCAAAAATGGCTGAAAAACGTAATATATTCCTTATAGGCCCCATGGGTGCTGGTAAAAGCACAATTGGTAGGCACCTAGCAGATGAACTTCATTTAGAATTCTTTGATTCCGATCACGAAATAGAAAAACGCTCAGGCGCAGATATTGCCTGGATATTCGATCTTGAAGGTGAAGACGGGTTCCGAGATCGCGAAGAAAACGTCATCAATGACTTAACCGATAAACAAGGCATAGTGCTAGCAACCGGCGGTGGCTCGGTTATCAACAAAAATGTGCGTAATAGATTATCTGCACGTGGCATTGTTGTGTACTTACAGACAACAATAGATAAACAAGTTGCTAGAACTCAACGTGACAAACGTCGTCCTTTATTACAAAAAGATGATCCTGAACTAGTTTTACGCAAATTAGCAGAAGAGCGTAATCCTATGTATGAAGAAGCAGCCGATTATATTGTTGATACAGATGATCAAAGCGCTCGCGCAGTAGCGAATCAAATCATCGAAAAAATAGGTCTGTAACCTTAACTAAACTATTCTAAATAGGGCAGCGCTCGCAAATGACAACATTAAAAGTTGAGTTGGGAGCGCGTAGCTACCCTATCTCTATTCAAGCCAATTTATTAAATCAAAAAGGCGTCCTTACTTCACATCTAACCACAAAAAAAGTGGTTGTAGTCACTAATGACGTAATTGAATCGTTATTCTATCCTCAAGTTTTAAAAGCATTAGAAGGCTGTGAAGTCAGTAAAATTGTGGTGCCTGATGGCGAGCAATACAAAAACTTACAAACTTTTGAATCTGTGATATCTCAATTACTTGAAATGTCAGCAGGCAGAGACACCACACTGATTGCTTTAGGTGGCGGTGTAATTGGGGACTTAACGGGCTTTGTTGCTGCGAGCTTTCAGCGCGGCATTCCGTTTATTCAAATCCCTACCACTTTATTATCTCAAGTCGATTCTTCAGTAGGTGGAAAAACCGCTGTGAATCACCCTTTAGGTAAAAACATGATCGGTGCTTTTTACCAGCCTAAAGCCGTCATCATTGATACAGACAGTTTAACATCATTGCCTAAGGCTGAGTTTTCAGCAGGTATGGCCGAAGTAATAAAATATGGGATCATTTATGATCATGAATTTTTTGCATGGCTTGAAGAAAATCAACAATTAATTAAACAGCAAGATCAACAGGCTCTGCAACATATGGTTGCCCGCTGTTGTGAAATAAAAGCAGAAGTAGTAGCAATTGACGAAAGAGAATCTGGTTTGCGAGCCATTCTTAATTTGGGCCATACTTTCGGTCACGCGATTGAAGCTGAGCAAGGATACGGTAACTGGTTACACGGTGAAGCCGTATCAGCCGGCATTGTTCTTGCTTCTGCAGTAGCTACTAAGATGAATTGGCTCGAAGCGTCAGAATATAGTCGTATTAAAGCCTTGTTAAGTGCGTTCGATTTACCGATAGAAGCACCGAGTGATATGTTTTATGACGATTTCGTCAAACATATGCGCCACGACAAAAAAGTACAGGCTGGCGATCTAGTGTTTGTTATTCCTCAAGGAATTGGCAAATCTGTAGTCACCAAAGATGTCTCAGAAGAGGTGTTACGATCCGTTTTATCTTAGTTCATTAAACGAGGCTTGTTGTTAACCCAACAAGCCTAATGAATTAGGTAAAGGAATCATGGCGACATCTGAACTCAGTAATAGACTAGACTGTTTAACAAGCTTTTCATCACAACTCGTTTTTGTTTGTTCTGACAAAGTGAAACAGCAATCACAAATTGTAGAAAGCTTTATTGGTCAACAAAATGAAGACACCAATCTTGCCATAATTACAGCCAATGAACTCACTCCTTTAGTCAGCTACCGAGAAACCTTATACAAGCAACTGATTAGCCAAGAAAAAATAGCCGACTTTAACTTACCTCTCAACCAATTGTTGGTTAGTTTAAATAAACACGATGGCCCTGTTTTAATTAGCCTTTTTCAAGCAGATCGATTACCTGTCAAACTCATTAAAGAATTATGGGAATTAGTTTTACAAAGTCGTTTTGCTAAAAATAAGCAACACCTAAACGTATTGTTAATCGGAAAATCTGATTGGGCAGAGAAAATTAAAAATGGTCTTGGCGCCCGTTCAAAGGAAAAGCCAATTTTACTGAACGGACACAGCTTTCATTCCAATGTTTCAGAAACATTAAGTACAAATGTCAAACAGTTGCCAGAATCAAAACTCGGATATTATGAACCTCTCAATCAAGACGAAAAAAGTCGTTTTTCGAACACCGCAATTTATAAAAAGTGGGCCAGTATTAGCTTAGCTTTGTTAGTATTCTTCGTTTCATTTTCAGGGATACTTTATTGGCTTTATTCAGACCAAATAAAACAAACATTTGGTAATTCTCTCAACACATTCGAAATATTTTCTTTTAACAGCCCACAGCCAGAAAGAGAAGTGGCTGTACCTTTAATGCCTTCAGAAACGCCCTTAAATCAAAGTAAAGTTAAAGCCCAAGAAACACAGCTAGTTGAGAAAGTTATTAGTGTTAAAGAACCCAATTTACCCGTTAAAGACATCGCTAGTGATGGTCAAAAATTAGTGACCGATTGGCAAACAGCGAGTGAAGAGCTTAGTAATAATCGTGAAAATATAATAAAAAAGCTCAGCACGAACGAGGAAAACATCACACCTCTAGAATCAACTATCCCTCAAGAAAATGAACAAAACTCTGCAATATCTGATGATGAAGTATCATCTACTTCCAAAGAAGTTACAGACTATAAAGTAGAAGACGTTGCCATAGTTGAGCTAACGCCCTTAAATCTGACTCAAGAAGCCCAAACAGAAAGTACTGAGTCACCTAGCTCAAAATCTATTGAAAATGTCTTACAAACAGAGTTGCTAACAGATCAATCTGCCCTACTCACAACACTGCCAAACAGTCACTTTGTCATCCAAATAGCTGCCATGAGTAATTTCACGTTATTGCAAGAATATGTAGCAGACAAAAAATTAAGCCAACACCTTTGGCTTTACACAACACAAAGGTATGGAGGAGATTGGTATGTTTTATTGTATAACCAAGATTTTTCAAGTATTGAACAAGCTCGGCAAAAAACTGCGCAATTGCCGGTCAACTTTTTAGACAATGTTCCTTTTGCAAAACCAGTGAGTCAAGTTCAACAAGAAATACCACTTTTGTAGACAGAAGCTAATTGTTGTTTGCTGCTTAGGCCGTTACAATTCTCTCTCAGGTCTGTTTTTGTAAATTGGCATTTATGGCATTAAAACAATAACCAGTCATTTCCGTAAGTTTGTAGGTAGCGCAAAACAACTCATAATGAAAGACAAAAAAACTAGAGCCTTTTTAAAATGGGCCGGCGGAAAATATAATCTTATTGAAGCTATCAGTGATCAGCTACCAGCAGGTAATAAGTTAATTGAGCCTTTTGTCGGCGCAGGTTCGGTGTTTTTAAATACCGATTACCCAAAGTATTTACTCAACGATATCAATCCAGATTTAATCAACCTTTATAAAATTATTAAGAAAAGTTCTGATAATTATATTAAGGAC